>CAYFYD010000144.1:0-8806 GCA_964347195.1 uncultured Ectothiorhodospiraceae bacterium | reverse complement strand
GCCGTCTTCTCCTTGCGACTCGATCCGGGGCAGATCGGGGGCAGATCGACGGTCCTGCCGGTCCTGCCGCGGGACCCGACGAGCAAAATGAGAATTGCTGGTTCGAGACACTGGCATCAGGCGATGGATTCCCGCACCACCTCCCGTCATTCCCGCTCCACCTCCCCGTCATTCCCGCTCCACCTCACGTCATTCCCGCGGAAGCGGGAATCCATGCCGGCCAACGAAACCCGGAACTCGAGACGGTAAAGAAGGTCCCGCGGGGGCGGGAAGGCGCGGGCACACCAGGGTCCGCCGGGCGCCCCCGGCGAGGGCCCGCCGGCTCAGACCGGCTTGTAGGCGATGCACTCGATCTCGACACGGACGTCGACGAGAAAGTCGCTGACCAGAGCGGAGCGGGCCGGCGGCCCTTCGGGGAAGTACTCGCCGTAGACTGCGTTGAAGCCGGGAAAGTCCGCGCGCTCCCCGAGCCAGACCATGGACTTCACCACGTCCGCGTAGGTGCAGCCCGCCTCCGCCAGAGTCTCCCCGATCGCCTCGAGCGCCGCCCGCGTCTGCTCCTCGATGGTGCCGGTGGTCATCGGCGCCCCGTCTCGCATCGGGACCTGTCCGGTCAGGAATATCAGATCCCCGGCCCGCACCGCCCGCGACAGCGAGAGTCGGCGCCCGCCGATCTCGAGCGGGCCGCCGATGATTTCCCTGGTCTTCCGGGTCACGGTGCGCCCCCCTCAATGGCGCGGGGAGAGTCCGAGCATCTCGCGCCCCTCGGCGGGTGTCACCACCCGCGCCCCGAGCGCGTCGATGATGCCGATCGCCTTCTCCACCAGCTCGCCGTTGCTCGCGAACACGCCGCGCCTGAGGTAGAGGTTGTCCTCCAGCCCCACCCGTACGTGCCCGCCGAGGAGCACGGACTTCGCGACCATCGGCATCTGCATGCGCGAGATCCCGAAGGACGCCCATACCGCGTTGTCCGGGAGCATCTCGCGCATCGCGACCATGACCTGGGTGCTCAGCGGCGCCATCTGACCGATGCCGAGGCAGAGCTGATACATCGGTGGATCGTCGATCCAGCCCTCTTCCACGAGCGTGTTGCCGACGTTGATACCGCCGGTGTCGAAGACCTCGATCTCGGGCTTCACTCCCGCTTCCTTCAGCAGCTTGGCGATCCCGCGCATGTAGTCCAGGGTGCCGATGTAGACGCCGTTCCCTTCCATGATGGTGCCGACGTCGAAGCTGCAGATCTCCGGCTGGATCTCCACCGCATGCTCCGCGCGCTCCTCCACGCTGCAGATGTCGCTGCCGTCGGCGGCGCGGCGCGGGTCGTCGTCGCGGGGGATGTACAGGCCGCCGTTGCCCCCGGTGAGGTTCATGATGATGTCGGTGTCGCTGTCGCGGATCCGGTCCGCCACCTCCTTGAACAGGTCCTTGCGCATCGAGTTCTGCCCCGTCTCGGGGTCGCGCACGTGGCAGTGGGCCACCGTCGCGCCCGCCCTGGCCGCTTCGATGGCGGCGTCGGCGATCTCTTTCGGGGTGACGGGGATGGCGGGATGCTTGCCCACCGTGTCGCCTCCACCGGTAACGGCGCAGGTGAGGATGACCTCGGTGTTCATTTCGCTCTTCATGGCTGTCGGTGCCCCTCTCTCGTTGCGGTCTCGGGTTCGCATCGCCTCGCGAGGGCGAAAGCGCGATGGTGCCCGGCAGGGACCGTCCGGTGCAATCGCCGCTCCGGTCAACGAATCCCGAAACTCGGAGTCTGAAGCCGTCATACCGACTTTGAAGAGCCCTGGGCGGCGGGATCTGCGGCGCACGGCGAGAGAGCGCGGCGCCTGTCCATTCTCCGCCCCGCGGTGCGACAATCGGACCCTTCTCCATGCCGAGGTGCGGAACCTTGACCATTGGGAGCGAGCCCGCGCGACGACTGCTCGATCAGGTGCCGGGACTGACCGGGGTCGTGGGGACCAACGGACCGGACGGCGTTCCCCACCTCGTTCCGGTCTGGTACCGGTGGGACGGCAGGACGGTGCACATCTGGACGCTGGGCTCGAGGATCTGGGTGGAGAACCTGCGCCGCGACCCGCGCGCCGGATTCTCCGTGCAGGAGGAGCCCTTTCCCCGCCGCGCGGTGGTGATCAAGGGCCGCGCCGAGGTCGTCACCGGAGACGACCCGGAGATCGACGACGAGATCCTGAGAATAGCGCGCCGCTACGTGGAGCCGGAGGACAGGGACGCCTACCTCGCCCAGAACCGCGGGCTGCGCACCATGGTGAGGATCGTCGCGGAATCGGTGCTCTACCGGCGCGCACCCGATCTCGTGAAGTGAGGGCGCTCAACCCGGGCCGGCGCATCCGTGGCCAGTCGACGAACATTGCGCCCCGGAAAGTCAATGGATTCCCGCTTCCGCGGGAATGACGGGAAAGCGGCGGCGGGGCTCTCGAGCGCGGGCGTCGGAGCACGGCGTCGCAGTTGCTGCGCCTGCGCGAGCGCCCCACTCTCGCCCCCGGGCTTCGGAGTACGGGCATGCCGCCGCTGATCTCCTTCTCCCGGCGAGTCCGGGAAACCCCTTTCGAGAAACGGGTCCTCGAGCAGGGCGCGAAGGCGTTCACCGTCTACAACCAGACGCCGCTCGCGACCGTCTTTCGATCCCCCGAGGAAGACTACTGGCACCTGCGCGAGCACGTGCAGCTCTGGGACGTCGCATGCGAGCGGCAGGTGGAGGTACGGGGACCGGATGCCTTGCGCTTGGTGGAGCTCGCCACTCCGCGCGATGTCTCCGCGTGTCGCATCGGTCAATGCGTCTACGCACCGCTCTGCGACGAGGCGGGCGGCATCGTCAACGATCCCCTCGTTCTGCGGCTGGCCGAGGACCGCTTCTGGGTATCCATCGCGGATGCCGGCGTCCTGCTGTGGTTCAAGGGCCTTGCCCGGGGGCACGGCTTCGACGTGGAAGTGTTCGAAGCGGACGTCAACATCTGCGCGCTGCAAGGCCCCGCGGCGGACGCGGTGCTGGATCCTCTCATCGACATGGACCCGCGAAGCATCCGCTTCTTCCGCTTCATCGAAGCCCGGATCGCGGATGCTCCGGTAGTGGTCGCACGCTCCGGATGGAGCGGTCAGGGCGGCTTCGAGATCTACCTCACCGACTCGGCCCGGGGCCTCGATCTGTGGGACGCGATCTGGGAGGCCGGCCAGGCGCACCAGATCAGTGCCGGCTGCCCCAATCTGATCGAGCGCATCGAGACCGGGTTGCTCTCCTACGGCAACGACATGACGCTCGCGAACAACGTCTTCGAGTGCGGGCTCGATCGCTTCGTGACGCTCGGCAAGGAAGCGGAGTACCTCTCCCGGTGTGCGCTCGATCGCGTGGCGACGGAAGGCGTCGCCGCGAAGCTCGCCCGGATCGAGATCGACGGCGGGCCGGCACCGGCGCTGCGCGCGACGTGGCCGGTGCTCGCGGGAGGGATTGAGGCAGGCTACGTCACCAGCGCCGCGTGGTCTCCTCGATTCGAGACCGTCGTCGCCTTTGCGATGCTCGAGGTCGAGCATACCGTGGTGGGCGCCCGCCTCGGCGTCCCCATCGAGGGAGAGCCCCATGCCCGTCCCGCGACGGTGGTCTCGGGATGGGAGCGATAGCGGTCCCCCGGCCGCGGGACAGGAAGCGCAAGCGCGCGAGGAGCACAATCGCCATGAGCCGCCACATCGTCTGCCTGAGCTTCGATTTCGACGCCATGTCGGGCTTCATCGCCCGGGGCATGACCACGCCGACCCCCATCTCGCGGGGGGAGTTCGGGGCGCTCGGCGCGCGGCGCATTCTCGACTTGCTGAAGAGCCGGGACATCACGGCATCGTGGTTCATTCCCGGCGTGACCATCGGGACCTACCCGGAGATCTGTGAGCGGATCGCGTCCGCCGGACACGAGGTGGGGCATCACGGGTGGACGCACGTGCCGCCGGCGGAGATGAGCCGGCAGCAGGAACACGATGGCCTCGTGCGGGCCAACGAGGCCATCGAAGCGCTGTCGGGACGAAAGGCGCGCGGGTACCGGTCGCCGTCCTGGGACTTGAGCGCCCATACGGTCGAGCTGCTGATCGCGGAGGGCTTCGTCTACGACAGCAGCATGATGGGGCACGACTACCTGCCCTACCGCGCCCGCAACGGGGATGTCGTCACGCTCGAGGAAGCGGTCGAGCTCGGAGCGGAGACCGCGCTCATCGAGATGCCGGTGAGCTGGAGCCTCGACGACTATCCGCACTTCGAGTATGTCCGCCACCCCACCGGCACGCTGCCGGGGCTCAAGGCGGGAAGCGCGGTGCTCGAGAACTGGGTCGCGGACTATCGCTACATGGTCCGGGAGTACGAATGGGGGGTGGTGACCTATACCTTTCATCCCCTGGTCACGGGACGCGGCCACCGGATGCTGGTGCTGGAAGGGCTCATGGACACCCTGGCGCGCGAAGGCGCGGAGTTCATGACCGTGGAGGCGGCCGCGGGCGAGTTCGCGGCCCGCGGTGGCTGATCCGCTTCCCGCGGACCTTGCCGCCGCGACGCATCGACCCTCCGGCCGGCCGCGGGAGGTCGTGACGGCAGGGGTCCCCAAGGTGCTACGGCATGTACGTAGTGCCCGCCGCGCCTCGCTCGGGTAGGCTCGATGCCGGACGGATCGCACCTCGCTCGAAGGCTCCGGAAACGCTCGACTGAGCAATGGACGTCAGACGGCCGCTCTGGCTGCAGCGTTTCCAGGCGCCGGGCGCCCGGACGCTCGCGGTTCTCTACGCCTTAGAGTCGTTTGCCCGGGCGAGCGTCGTCTCGCTGATTCCGATCGAGGCGTTGCGCCTGGTCGGTACCGCTCAGAACGTGAGCGTGCTGTTCTTCGCCGTCAGCCTCACGGGCCTCGGCGCGACGCTCACCGTGCCGTGGCTGGTGCGCAAGCTCGCCCGCCGCTGGGTGTACACCCTCGGAGCGCTGATGCTCGCGGGCGCGACGGCATCGATGATGCCGGGCACGCTCCCCTTCCTCGCTCTCGGACTCGTCCTGCGGGTCGGCGCGGTGGTCATGATGACCGTGTGTCTGAGTCTCTACATCCTCGACCACGTTGCGCGCACCGAGTACACGCGGGCCGAGCCGATGCGCCTGATGTACGCGGGGGTGGCCTGGATGATCGGTCCGATGCTCGGCGCGTGGCTGGCCGAAGCGGTGGGACTCCGGGCCACCTACGCGCTCAGCAGTGCCGCCGCCCTGACCTGCCTCGCCTACTTCTGGCACCTCCGCCTGCGCGACACCGAGACGCTCACCGTGTTCCAGGGACGCTCTCCGAATCCGCTCCGGCATCTCGCGCGCTACTGGCGGCAACCGCGTCTGGTCTTCGCCTGGGTGGCGGCGCTGGGGCGCTACATCTGGTGGGTGATGTTCTTCATCTACACGCCCATCTACGTCGTCGAGGCAGGCTACGGCAAGATCGTCGCCGGCGCGCTCATCTCGGCCGGCACCGGCTTCCTGCTCTTCCTGCCCCTCTTCGGACGCCTCGTGCGGCGCTTCGGGATCCGCTCGGTTCTGCGGGTCGGGTTCACGGTCTCCGGCATCTTCACCGCGGGCGCGGCGTTGCTCGCGGGGTGGCCCGTGCTCGCCATCTCCGCGATCCTCGCCTCGACGCTCGCCATGATCTCGCTCGATGCGGTGGCCAACCTTCCCTTCATGCTGCTCGTGCGACGGGGCGAACGCACCGAGATGACCACCGTGTACTCGACCTACCGGGACTTCGGGGAGATCTGCGCCCCGGCGTTCTTCAGCGTCCTGCTCCTGTTTGCCGCCCTGCCCGCGGTGTTCGCCGCCACCGGAGTGCTGATGCTGGGACTGAGCCTGCTCTCGCGCACCGTGCATCCCCGCCTCGGCCGCTCGGAACCCCATGCGGAGAATCAAGCGCAGGCGCGCGCTTCCACGCCACCCTGATGAGGGCCGGAGCGGCTTGGAGCGCGAGCGAAGTGCGGGCCGGCCCCTGCCGCGCGGCGAAGCCGAGGCGTCCCGGCGCTATGATCGTCCGCTCTGTTCGAATGCGAGGATCTGCGAGTCTCGATGATCATCGGGATCACCGGCTCCATCGCCTCGGGAAAGTCGAGCGCGGCGCGCTACCTCGAGGCCCGCGGTGCGCATGTCATCGATGCGGACCGGCTCGGTCACCGCGCTTACGAGCCGGGCACGGGGGCGCACCGTGCGATCCTCGACACCTTCGGGCCAGGCGTGGCAGGGGACGAGCGCCGCATCGAGCGCCGCGCGCTTGCGCGCCGGGTGTTCGGCCGGCCGGGCGCCCTTGCGCGCCTGAACGCCATCGTCTGGCCGGAGATCCGGCGCTTGGCGGAGGCCCGGATCGCCGCCCTGTACGCTTCCGACCCCGACGGCATCGTGGTGCTGGAAGCCGCGGTGCTCCTGGAAGCGGGGTGGGAAGACTTGGTGGACGAGGTCTGGGTGCTCCTGACGGATCCCGAGACCGCACTGCGGCGCGCCCTTCGGCGCGATGGCTCCGACGAAGCGGACCTGCGGCGGCGCATCGACGCCCAGCTTTCCAATGAAGACCGCCGGCGACGCGCCCACGTCGTGATCGAGAACGGCGACGACGAGGCCCTTCTCGAGCGCCGCCTCGACGCGGAGTGGGCGCGCTTGGCGGCCAGCCCGCCGGCGCGGAGCGGTCTCTCGTGACCGTACACCGCCCCGGTCAGCGCCAGCGCCTCGGGCTCGCCCTCGTTCGCCCGCTCGAAGCCGCGCCGGGTATGGGACCGGCATCGGGCGTGGGCCACCTCCCCGGGTCGTTGCCCTGCGCAGGCCGCATACGCCCAGGATCATCCCACGCTACGGTCCCGGACCGGAATCGGTGGCCCGGATGAAGGGATCCGGACGAGCAATGGCCGATTGGCGGCGCCCACAGAGCCCACGGACCGCCGTGACGGCACGGAGGGCACCGCTCCGCCCCCTGGAGCGATGCTCCTCCAGCGTGGGATGACGCCTCGTGGCCATTGCCGAGCAGCGTGCCGCGGAAACGGCCGGGAGAGGCGTGGACATGGCAGTGTGCACGCGACGGCACGCAGTGGGGATCGGAAGGGCAGGAACGGTCTGTCCTCGGGCTCGTCTTCGGGCGCGCGGGAGTCGGCCGCTTCGACCTCGACGAGTCGTGCGATCGTCGAGACGAGACCCGGGCGCACCCTGACTGCGAGGCGCGCGTTCACTTCCATCGGTCCGCGTCGAACGTGCCCTCGTGCACGAGCTCGTCGAAGTGGTTGCGCGAGGCGGTGTGCGTGACTCGGCACCAGTCGTAGCGCATCCCCCGGTAGAGCGTGTGCCACAGGCCGCCCTTCTGCGCGGGGTTGAGCGTCTGAGGCAGTGACAGCGTCCGTGACTCGACGGGGGGCAGCGCGAAGGCGGCGGCGAGGGCGGCGTCGTCGATGACGGGGCCGTCGAGGGCGATGGCTTCTTCGGTGCGTGCGGAGTACACGAGGAGTCTCGAGCGCGCGGGGCGGGTGCGGGCCTCGAGGGTGGAGCGTCCGAGGGCGAGGGCCTGTTGGAGCCGCCACGTCGTCCTCGGCTCGTCGTAGGCATCGTAGACGAGCGCGCCGCCGGCGTCGCGCACGAGACCCGGGCTGCCCGGTCCGCGCACGTCGCCGAGAGCGAGCGCGATGTGCACGTGGGCATCGGGGCCCGAGGGCGCGCCGCGCGCGTGGAACTTCTCGAGCCACATGCTGATCCCCGGCTCTCCGCGTCCGGCGAGCTTCCGGCCCCCGACGCGCCCCGCCGCGATGAGGGCGAGCGCGTGGGCACGGGCCTCCGGGTTGGCGAACAACACGAGCGCGGTGCGCATGTGGTCGTGCTCGTCGGCGCATCGGTCGGCGAAGGTGATCGTCTCGTCGGGGGTGACCACCAGCGTCGCGATGTCCGCCTCGCTGATGGACGAGCCCGAACATCCGGCGAGGGCGAGGACGAGCGCGCCCGCGCAGATCTGCGCGCATCGGCGCACCCATCGACATGATGGGGGGTGGGAGTCGTTCATGCGATGGGTCCTCGTTCGAAAGGCATCCTGATCACGTCCCGTCCTCGACCCGGCTGCGGACACGACGCAGGGTCATTTCACGCTACGGTTCCAGACTGGATGCAATCGCTCGGATGGCGAGCCCCGGATGAGATCCGGCCAAGTAGTGGCTTCCACGGAGCCCGCAGACTGCCGTGACGGCACTGATCGAGAGTGCTCCGGTCCATCCGGAGCGGGTGCTCAGCCAGCGTGAAACGGTCCTGATACACGACGAGGGACGGAGTGCGCGAGCGTCCGGAACGTGAGAAACGCTTACGCGACGTGAGCACTCGCGTTGATGAGCGGGTGACCATCGTCAAGCGTGCGCCAAGCTCCTGGATCCGGGACCGTGCGCGGTGCAGCATGGGGACATGATCTGCGACGAAGGGGGCCTGCCCGAGTGATCGTCGGCTGCTCCACTCCACGAGACGGACGCGAAACGCTGTGCCGAGGCGATCATGACGGCACCCCCCTGCCGCATGTCGGTCGCCGACGTGCTCGGGGCATCCATCGTCGCAGAGAACCGTGGCGGCGCGACGGCAGGGTACGAACTCGACATGCTCCCGGAGCGTGCCGGGATCGAAGCGGCGCCAGCACGGTGGAACACATGGAAGTGGCCCGGCGCGCATGGTAACACTTCGACAAGGGCAATCACCCGGCGGCGCTGAGCTACGGCAGGGTGACCCCATGCTGCGGTCCCGGAGCGGAATCGGTCGCCCGGATGACGGGGTCCCAACGCCATCGGGCCGATGGGCACC
>CAYFYD010000143.1:0-8821 GCA_964347195.1 uncultured Ectothiorhodospiraceae bacterium | reverse complement strand
GTTCTCGACCCACAACGCGAACATTCCGGTGCTCGGGGACGCCGAGCTCATCATCGGTCTGAGCGCCTCGGGCGAGGCGGAAGAAGGCAACGCGAAGACCGCCCCGGGGCACATGGGCTCCATTGACGCTCGATCCGTTCGAGAGCTCGTGGAAGAGCTGCTCGAAGGGGGCGAAGATGCATTCGAGCGCCGGCGCCGCAAGTACGGCTTCTGAGTCCGGGGTGACGTGGTGACCAAGACCGAGCTACGCGAGCTGATTGCGAACGACGAAAGCTCCGGCGTCGAGTTCAAAGGCGATGAGATTGACATGCGCGCGCTCGCGAAGGAGATCGTCGCATTCGCCAACCTCCGGGGTGGACGAATCCTGCTCGGGGTAGACGATGACCGGAGCGTTAGCGGTCTCACCAGGAGCGACCCGCCCGGACAGGCGGAAGATGACGCCGCGCCGCGCACCTACCGGCGGCTCGAAGAGTGGGTGATGCAGGCGTGCCGCGACAAGATACGCCCGGAGCTCATCCCCTACTTCGAGGTCTTCCGCGACGTCGTGTCGGGACGGGATGTGGCCGTAATTCAAATCGAACGTGGGTGGAACGTACACCATGTGTGGCACGACCAGCACCGCACTTACTACGTCCGGGTCGGGAGCACGAGCCGCGAGGCAAGCCCGGAAGAGCTGGCGCGCTTGTTTCAGCAGCGAGGCACTTTCCGCCCGGAGCTTCGGCCGGTGTCAGGCACTTCGGTCAGGGATCTGGACCTCCGCCGTCTGACGGACTACTTCGAGCAGGTGCGAGGGCAGGCAGCGCCCGTATCCGAACCGTCCGAAGAATGGCGCATGCAGACCGAGGCCTGGGCCAGGGGCGAGGACGACCGACGTTGGCGAACACTCGTCGAGTACCGGGAACGGGAGTGGTACGAGGCGCGGGAAACCGCATGGGGATCGCTGCTCGTCAACACCGAGCTCCTCGACGATAGCGATCGGCGCCCGGCGACCGTTGCCGGCCTCGTGCTGTTTGGCAACAATCCCAGCCGATTCCTTCCCCAGGCAAAGATCGACGCGGCGGCTTACTTCGGACCGGAGAAAGACCATGAGGCCAGGGAACGACGTACCCTGCGCGGACCGATCGTTCGGCTGAGAGGCGCCGGCGGCATCGTGCTGGAACCCGGTCTCCCGGAACAGGCGGTCGAGTTTGTCAGGCGGAACATCGAGACGGTGAGGCTCGAGAACGGCGTACGTCGAGAGGAACGGTGGGACTACCCTGAAGAGGTGATTCGCGAGGCGATCGTCAATGCGATCGCTCATCGCGACTACCTGCTTTCGGGCTCGGATATCGAGCTCAGCATCTACTCGAACCGCCTCGAAGTCGTGTCGCCTGGACGCTTGGCAAATGGCATTACGCCCGAGCGCATGCGGTTCGGATGTCGGAGCGCTCGCAATGAGCTGTTGAAGGACGTATTGCGAGACTACGGATACCTGGAGCACATGGGTATGGGGGTACCCAGGATCATCATGTCCGGAATGAAAGAGCACAACGGGACCGAGCCGGACCTCGTCGAAGACGTCGAGCAGTTCACTGTACGGTTGTGGAAAGATGCTTCCGTGACTTCCGAGTGTTCCTGGCAGCCCGTGACGGACGCTTGCGATCCGGCGCGGCTCCGGTAGCCTTGACCCTCCAGTCCACCTTCGCCCCCGGGTGCCCTCGTGCGTCACGCGAATCCGGCTCGTCACCGCACGGCCGCGCCGCCGCGGGCTCGCTTGGCGGACAGGCAGGGCCGGCGGGGCCGGTCCGCGTCGCGGGGCAGGAGAAGAACCCATGAAGCTCACGCCGCAACAGCTCGCCCGCTTCGACGAGGAGGGCTACCTCTTCGTCCCCTCGGTGTTCAGCCCGGACGAGGCAGCGGTGCTCGAGGCCGCCGCCGAGGAGGTCTACGCGATGGACCGGGAGGAGGTGTGGCGGGAGTCGAGCGGGGTGGCGCGCACCGCGTTCGCCGCCCACCGCTATCATGAGGCCTTCCGCCGGCTGGGCCGTCATCCCCGGCTGATCGGACCCGTGATGCAGATCCTCGACGGGCCGGTCTACATGCACCAGTACAAGGTGAACGCCAAGGCCGCCTTCGACGGCGAGGTGTGGCAGTGGCACCAGGACTACGGCACCTGGCGCCGCGACGACGAGATGCCCGAGCCGCGCGCGATGAACATCGCGGTCTTCGTGGACGACGTGAGCGCGGCGAACGGGCCATTGCTCTTCATTCCGGGCAGCCACCGCCACGGCGTCATGGAGGCGGGGCACGACCTCGAGACCACGAGCTATCCGCTCTGGACCCTGAGCCGCGAGAAAGTGACGGAGCTCGCCGCGCGCGGCGGCTGCGTGGCGCCCACCGGCCCGGGGGGGAGCGTGGTCCTCTTCTCATCGCTGATGGTGCACGCGAGCCCGCCCAACATCAGCCCCTTCGGGCGGACCATCGTCTACCTCTCCCTGTGCCACGTCGAGAACCACATCCGGCGCTTCCGGCGCGCGGAGTGGATCGCGCATCGGGACTTCGAGCCCATCGAGCCGCTGCCCGACGACTGCTTCGACGCGCTCGTCGCCGCCCGCGCCGGGAACCGGGCGGCGGCGTAGCACCCGGTAGATCGCCCCCGGGGCCCGAGACCCGAAGGGAGTGCGGCGAGAGGGACACGGCGCGCGCCCCGTCCCTCTCGCCGCGCAGTCTACTCGGCGGCGAGGAAGACGAGGATCGCCTCGTTCACCGCCTGCGGCTGCTGCCAGTGGGCGAAATGGCTGGCGTTGTCGATCAACAGGAGCTGGGCGCCCGGGATGAGCTCCGCCATCCGCTTGGTGTGGGCCTCGTCGATGGCCTCCTCGTAGACCCCGGCCGCGACAAGGAAGGGAACGCCGATGCCGGACAACTGCTCTTCGGTGAAGGCGGGCTGGCTGCCCCACATCTCGAAGACCTTGCCGGAGAACGCCTCGAAGTTGTCCGGGGTCGGCGAGATGCGCGCATACTGCGCGGCCGCGTGACCGACGAAGTCGCCGATCAGGGCATCGTTGAACACCGAGGGCCGCACGGCGGAGGTCTGGTAGTTCGCTCCGAGCGCGAACACCCTGGTTAGCCGGTCGGGATTGTTGATCGCCATGTCGAGGCCGATGTTGCCGCCGTCGCTCCAGCCCACCACCGCGGCCTCGTCGATGCCCAGGCTGTCCATCACGCCCATCACGTCGCTCGCCATCAGGTGGTAGCCGTAGGGCTGCTCGTCGTCGGTCGAGCGCCCGTGGCCCCGGCTGTCGATGGCGACCACCTTGTACGCGGCGGCGAGGGCCTCGATCTGCCCCCCGAAATCCTCCGCCGCTCCGAGGCCGCCATGCAGCAGCAGGACCGCGTCGGCGTTTCCGGACCCGTAGAGCGCGTAGTGGATGCGGGCCCCGTTGACCTCGACGTGGCCGGTCGATTCGGCCGCGGGAAGCGGTTGCGGAGTGCTGAGCGTGCGCCACCCGTCGCCCGCCGGAGCCGCCCCCGATGCGGCGAGCAGGAGGAGGGCTCCGAGAATCGAATATCTGTGTGCTGCGCGTTCCATCGGTGATGTCCTCAATTGACGTTGTGGGCGCCGCTGACCCCGGCGCAGCTTCCGGCACCGCCGGTGTGCGCGGAAGGAAATCCAGCCTAGCGACACATCCCCCACCGATCAATCGCCCCGAACCCGAGCGCACTCCGGGTTCCGGCCGGTACGAACCGGATCCGGAGTTGCCCCGGTCGAGTGGACACCAGTTGACTCCAAAGCGCCCCGATGCTCCTTCCGCGACCGCGAGGGGTCAGCCCCCTGGCGTGCTCACCACAGGCGCTGCTCGGTTTGCGCGTCGAACACCTTGTCGGCGGAGAGCAACGCCACGTTCTCGAGGGCCACCTGAGCCAACAGGATTCTGTCCCACGGGTCGCCATGATCCCAATCGAGACGCGCCGCGTGGACGAGATGAAGCGAGGTGAGACCGAGCATTTCGAAGCCCGAGGCGTGCACTGCCTCCGGCAACCGCATCGCTTCGGACGGCGCCCGGCCACGGCCAGCCTTGAACATCATCTCATAGAGGCTCACAGGACTGTAGAACACGTCGTTGTCGTGGTCGAGAATGAGTCCGCGCGCCCTCTCCGACAGCCTCGGATCGTCCATGAGCGCCCAGAACAGTGCATGGCTGTCGAGAAGCAGACGCACGGAGCAACGGCCCTATCGCCGGCTGATTCCGAGCGCGTCGGTCTCGTCACCCTCGAGCGCCGCCTGGTCTCGCGCCGAAAGTGGTTTCTCGATGGCGGCCTCGAGCGCGGCGAGATCCCCCTCGCTCACCAGGCTCTTCAGGACGCCGAGCTTGCGTCGGGGCTTGCGTCCGAGCGGAACCAGCTTTGCCACCGGCTGAGGGCCTCGTGCGATGATGACCTCTTCGCCCTGTTCGGCTCGGCCTATCATCTCCGCGAGACGCGCGCGGAACTCGCTGATCGTGACGGGTGTGCGGGGTGCCCGTCGATCCTCGTCCGCAAACGCAGCGCCGCTCATGATCCCTCCCCCGTTCGTGGCTCGTCGAGCAACGGAGCTCCAAAGAGGGAGCAGAACTCTACTGTTCCGTTCGCTTGTGTACAAGCCCTGTACATATCGGGGCACTCCTCTGTACCCACATGCCGGAGACGCCGGTCACCCCTGGAATCAGTGGAGGGTGGCGGAGGTGCGCACCGATGAGAGCGGAGAGCAACCCGATGAGATGCCGCGATGTTGGCGCCGGCGCCGTGGGAGTGGTGCGGAGTCTCCGCCGTGACCGGGACGGTGCGATGGACACCGGCGGGGTGGGTCCATGGACTTCGCGCAGCGCATCGAGTCCATCGCCGCACCCGAGATGGATGCAGAGGAACATGAAGGCGACGCGCTGACGCCCTGCTTCGAGTCCGCAACCCGCGAGCGGGGGCCTCGGCTTCACATGTCGTGAAAGACGAGCGCCCGGTCCCGTATGCGTTCTTTCCGTGCGCGTTGATTGTGGGTATGTTGAAATGCCGGGGATCGGGGTCGACGCGGCCCCGGCACGGCCGACCGGCGACCGGGAACACGTCTCATGACCCACCCCCGCTTCCCTCATCTGCTCTCGCCGATCCGCATCGGCCGCAAGCGTCTCCGTTGCCGGGTGCTGGTCACCGCGCACGAGATCCGGCTCGGCGAGGACGGCATTCCCGGCCCGCGCTACGCCGCCTACCATCGGGCGAGGGCGCGCGGCGGCGCCGGTCTGCAGATCACGGGCTGCACTGCCGTCCATCGCACGGGGGGGCTCGGCTCGGGGGGGACCCTGGCCAACGTCGACGACTCGATCATCGACGGCTATCGCCGGCTCGCCGGCGCCGTCCACGAGGAAGGCGGTGTCATCCTCGCCCAGCTCGGGCACAGCGCCGCGACGATGCCTTCGACCGACCCCGGCGCTCCGGTGTGGGCGCCCTCGGCGGTGAGCGGCCACCTGATGCGGCACGGTCAGCGCGCCCACGCCATGAGCGTCGACGAGATCGCGGAGATCGTCGAGGCCTTCGGCGCGGCCGCGGAACGCTGCCGCAAAGGAGGCATGGACGGCGTCGAGATCCTGGCCGCATTCGGGTTCCTGGTCGCGGCGTTCCTGTCCCCGCTCGCCAATCGCCGCCGCGACCGCTACGGGGGCAGCCTCGACAACCGGATGCGCTTCTGCCGCGAGGTGGTCGCGGCGGTGCGGGACGCGGTGGGCGGGGACGGCATCGTGGGCCTCCGCATTCCCGGCGACGAGGTGGTGGAGGGGGGCCTCGGTCCGGAGGAGATGGAGGCGGTGGCCCTGGCGCTGGAGCGCGACGGAAAAGTCGACTATCTCAACGTCATCGCCGGCACCAACATGGACCGCATCCAGCGCGCGGAGCACTGGCCCCCGACCCCCGCGCCGCGCGGACTCTTCGTGCATCTCGCGGGCGCGATCCGTCGCGCCGTCGAACTTCCGGTGTTCACGGTGGGGCGCATCACCGACCCCGCCCACGCGGAACGGATCCTCGCCGCCGGCGAAGCGGACATGGTGGGCATGACGCGGGCGCACATTGCCGATCCGGACCTGGTCGCGAAGCTCCGGGAAGGCCGGCCCGATGACGTTCGTCCCTGTGTGGGCGCCAACGTCTGCATCCGCAACGGACTCGCCGGGCGCTCCATCGCCTGCATCCACAACCCGAGGACCGGACGCGAGCTGACCTGGGGCGATCCCTCCCCGGCCGCGAAGAGCCTCGAAGTCGCCGTGGTCGGCGGCGGTCCGGCCGGCCTCGAAGCGGCCCGGGTAGCGGCCCTGCGCGGCCACCGGGTCACGCTCCACGAGCAGTCGGAACACCTCGGGGGGCAAGTGCGCACCTGGAGCCGGCTCGCCTCCCAGCGCGAGCTGCACGACATCGTCGAGTGGCAACATCGGCAGCTCGAAGCGCTGCAGGTGCGCATCCGTCCGGGGCACCGGGTGCACTCCGCGGAGGATCTGGACGGGGCGGAAGCGGTGATTCTCGCGACCGGAGCCCGCCCCGGCCCGGTGTCGCTGGAAGGCGCACCGGAACATGGCGTGAGCCTGTGCAGCGCCCACGAGGTCCTCGACCGCGAGCCGGTAACGGCCGCGCCTTCGCTGGTCTGGGACCGGGCGGGAGGCGGTGCGGCGATCTCGGCGGCCGAGCATCTCGCGGTGGCGGGCGGCCGGGTGGTGCTCGTCACGCCGTCGATGGCGGTCGCGGACGATGTGGACATCACGAATCGGGTGCCGCTCTACCGCCGCCTCTACGAGCACTCGGTAACGATGCTGCCGAACACCGAGGTCGCCCGCGTCGACGCGCGGGGCATCGTGGTGAGAAACGTCTATACCGGACGGGAGTCGACGGTCCCCGGCATCGAGCAGGTGGTGGTGTCGGATGCCGCGCAGGCCTGCGACGAGCTCGCCGACCTCCTTCGCGAGGACGGCCGGCGCGTAGTCATGGCCGGCGACAGCGTATCGCCGAGAGGCGTGGACATCGCGATGGCGGAGGGCGCGCTCGCCGCGCAGGACATCTGAGAAGAGACGACGTTGCGCCGATGACCCCGGGACCCGTCGGTCCCCTCCGGGACCCGATGTCCGCGGGGCGCTGAGCGGTGTACCTGCACGCGGAGCTGCGGCGGCGCGCCGAGTCGGAACGGCCGGTCCGGGTGGGACTGATCGGCGCGGGCAAGTTCGGCTCGATGTTTCTCGCCCAGGTCCCGTCCACCCGAGGGCTCCGGGTCTCGGCGATCGCGGACCTCGACCCCGAGGGCGCGCGGCGCGCGTGCCGCAACGTCGGTTGGAGCGCGGCGATCGCCGCGGAAACCGCGTTCACCGACGACGCCACCGGGCTCGCCGCGCGTGCGGACGTCGACGTGGTGGTCGAAGCCACCGGCGACCCCGGCGCCGGCATCGCGCACGCGCGCGCGGCCATCGCCGCGGGAAAGCACGTCGTCATGGTCAACGTCGAAGGGGACGTGCTCGCCGGCCCGCTGATCGCGGACGAGGCGGCGCAGGCAGGGGTCGTCTACACGATGGCCTACGGCGATCAACCCGCCCTCACCTGCGAGATGGTGGAGTGGGCCCGCTGCTGCGGCTTCGACGTCGTGGCCGCGGGCAAGGGCACCAAGTACCTGCCCGCCTACCATGCCTCGACCCCCGACACGGTCTGGGACCACTATGGGCTGAGCGCGGACGAGGCGGCGGCGGCGGGAATGAACGCGCGCATGTTCAACTCCTTCCTCGACGGCACCAAGTCCGCGATCGAGATGGCGGCGATCGCGAACGCGACCGGGCTCGGCCCCGCGCCCGATGGGCTCGGGTTCCCGCCCTGCGGGATGGACGACCTCGCCCACGTGCTGCGCCCGCGCACGGCCGGCGGCCTCCTCCACCACAAGGGCCAGGTGGAAGTGGTCTCTTCGCTCGAACGCGACGGGCGCCCCGTCGCCCGGGACCTGCGCTGGGGCGTCTACGTGGTCATCGAGGCGCCCAACCACTACAGCGCCGCCTGCTTCCGTCAGTACGGCCTGAACACCGACGCGAGCGGTCGCTACTCGGCGATGTACAAGCCCTTCCACCTGATCGGGCTGGAGCTCAACGTGTCGGTCCTCTCCGCCGCCCTCCTGGGACGCCCCACCGGCGCCACCCGGGGATTCGAGGGCGATGTGGTCGCGGTCGCGAAGCGCGACCTCTCCGCGGGCGAGCGCCTCGACGGCGAAGGCGGCTACACCGTGTACGGCACCTTGCTGCCGGCGCAACGCTCGCTCGAGTGCGCCGCACTCCCGATCGGGCTCGCACATGACGCGGAGCTGCTGCGCCCGGTCCGGTCCGGCGAGATCATCGCCGGGACGGACGTCCGCATCGACGAGTCGGACGATGCGGTACGGACACGCCGAGAGATGGAAGCACGCTTCGGACGAAGACCGCCAGGAAGAAGGCGGCCGCCTCCAGCGGTACGGACACGCCGCGAGATGGAAGCCCGCTTCGGAACCCGCGCCGGAAGCACGGCGTAGAGCGTTTCGCACTCCCGGGCCGCCGGGTCCGGGTCGCTTCTCATCAGTACGGCCCCGCGGGCCGGGGACCTCCGACCGGGCTCGGCCCTCCGCCCGAAGGGCTCGGAGTACGGCCCCGCGAGCCGCGTTCCTTCCCGGCCATCGCATCCAGGCCGGCTCTCCGCACCCTGCCCGCCTGCCCGTCGATGATTGCTTCCTCCGGTGGGTCGCATCCAGGCTGGCTCTCCACACCCTGTCCGATGTGGTGGTCCGGGTCGGTTGGAGGAGCACGTCCCGGGCATCGGCATCCGTGAT
>CAYFYD010000142.1:2616-8873 GCA_964347195.1 uncultured Ectothiorhodospiraceae bacterium | reverse complement strand
TCGCCGGTCGCCTGCCGCGGGCGTCGATCGGCTCACAGCGGCTTCTCGACGCCCTCGTTGCGAAGCTCGGCGAGCGATGCGAGTCGGTCGACGCCCCGATCGGACTCGGATCAGGTGGCGCCCCCAAAGTCGGATCAGGTGGCGCCCCCAAAGTCGGATCAGGTGGCGCCCCCAAAGTCAGATCAGGTGGCGCACCGCGTCGCGTTCCTCTTCGAGCTCGCGCAAGGTCGCATCCATCTTCTCGCGGCTGAAGTCGTCGACCGGGAGATCGGGCACCACCCGGTAGCCCCCGTCCCCGGTGGTGACGGGACAGGAGTAGATCACTCCCTCCGGGATCCCGTAGCTGCCGTCGCTCGGCACCGCCATGCTCACCCAGTCCCCCTCCTTCGTTCCGAAGACCCAGTCCCGCATGTGATCGAGCGAGGCGTGGGCGGCGGATGCCGCGCTCGAGGCGCCCCGCGCCTCGATGATCTCGGTGCCGCGGCGCTGCACCCGGGGGATGAAGGTCTCGCGGACCCAGGTCCCGTCGAGCAGCGCGACCGCGGCCTCGCCGCGCACCGTGGCGTGGCTCAGGTCCGGATACTGGGTGGCGGAGTGGTTGCCCCAGATCGTCACCCGGCGCACGTCGGCGGGGCCGGCGGCGCAACGCTCCGCGACTTGGCCCACCGCCCGATTGTGGTCGAGCCGGGTCATCGCGGTGAACTGCCGGGGCGCGAGGTCCGGCGCGTTGCGCATCGCGATCAGCGCGTTGGTGTTGGCAGGGTTGCCGACCACCAGCACCTTGACCTCGCGCGAGGCGTGCTCGTCGAGGGCCCGTCCCTGGGGCGCGAAGATCTTCCCGTTCTCGGCGAGCAGGTCGCGGCGCTCCATGCTCGCGCCGCGCGGCCGCGCGCCGACCAGGAACGCGTAGTCCACGTCCCGGAACGCCGTACCGGTGTCGTCCGTCGCCACTACGTCCTGGAGCAGGGGGAAGGCGCAATCGGTGAGCTCCATCACCACCCCTTCGAGCGCCCCGAGGGCCGGGGTGATCTCGAGCAGGTGCAGGACCACCGGCCGGTCCCTGCCCAGCAGCTCGCCCGCCGCGATGCGGAAGAGCAGCGAGTAGGCGATCTGGCCGGCCGCCCCGGTGATCGCGATTCGGGCGGGAGATTCCATCGACACCTCAGGCTATTGACGCTTCATGTCGCGGGAGTCGCTTCCGGTCCGGGATGCCCCCCGGCGCTTCGAGCTTCGAGTGTACTGACTCGGGTTTCGGGATTCGTTGACCGCAATGGATTCCCGCTTTCGCGGGAATGACGGGCAATGCGCAGGACGCATCACTCCCTCGACGGCCGCCAACCCCTCGACGGCCGTCATTCCCGCGAAAGCTTGCCCTCGACCCCGATCGGGGGCGGGAATCCATCTTCTGATTCCGGCATTGCGAGCCTCGAAAGTCGAGTATCGAGCTCGGCCCGTGGGAGTCACGAGCCCCGGTCCGCGAGCGGGCGGTAGCCCCGGCGCGGAGCGCCGGTGTAGAGCTGCTGGGGCCGGCCGATGCGCTGCTCCTCGTCGACCATCATCTCCAGCCACTGGGCGACCCAGCCCACGCTCCTCGCCATCGCGAAGAGCACCGTGAACATGTTGAGCGGGATCCCGAGCACCCGCAGAATGATGCCGCTGTAGAAGTCGACGTTCGGATAGAGCCTGCGCTCCACGAAGTAGTCGTCTTCGAGCGCGATGCGCTCGAGCTCGAGCGCGATCTCGAAGAGAGGCTGGTCGCTGGCATCGAGGTCCCGGAGCAGGTCGTGACAGGCCTGCCGGATCAGGGTCGCCCGGGGGTCGAAGCTCTTGTAGACGCGGTGGCCGAAACCCATCAGGCGGAAGGGATCGTTGCGGTCCTTGGCGCGCGCGATGAACTTCGGGATGTGGGCGGGCTCGCCGATCGCTTCGAGGAGCCCGATCACCGCCTCGTTGGCGCCTCCGTGCGCGGGCCCCCACAGGGTGGCGATCCCGGCCGCGATGCACGCGAAGGGGTTGGCCCCGGAGCTCCCCGCGAGGCGCACGGTGGAGGTGCTCGCGTTCTGCTCGTGGTCGGCGTGCAGGATGAGGATCATCTCCAGCGCGCGCACCGCCACCGGATTGGGCACGTAGGGCTCGGCGCGCACCGCGAACATCATCTGGAGGAAGTTCTCGACGTACCCGAGGGAGTTGATCGGATACATGTAGGGCTGCCCGATGGTGTGCTTGTAGCAGTCGGCGGCGATCGAGGGCATCTTGGCGATGAGCCGGATCGCGGAGAGGATGCGGTGCTCGGGCTCGCTCACGTCGAGCGAGTCGTGGTAGTAGGTGGACAGCGCACCCACGATGCCGACCAGCATCCCCATCGGGTGGGCCCCGTAGCGATAGCCGAACATGAAGCGCCGGATCCCCTCGTGCACCATCGTGTGGCGACGGATCGAGGCGTTGAACTCCTCCCACTGCGCCCGGTTCGGCAGCTCGCCGTAGAGCAGCAGGTAGCACACCTCGAGGTAGTTGCTCTTCTCGGCGAGCTGCTCGATGGGATAGCCCCGGTAGAGCAGCTCTCCCTTCTCCCCGTCGATGTAGGTGATGGCGCTGCGGCAGGCCGACGTGGTGGCGAAGCCCGGGTCGTGGGTGAAGCAGTCGAGCTCCTTCGCAATCCCCCGGATGTCGATGACCGGCCTTCCGTGGGTGCCCTCGAGCACCGGGCACTCGGCCGACATCCCGGTTACGGAATCCCTCATCGTGACGACTCGTTTCTCGGGCATGGTCCTTCCTCGAGCTCGCCGCCGGCAGCGCGGCTCCCGGGCCCGGCCGCTCTCACGCGCCGCGGGAGCACACCGCGCCACCACCGATCAGGATACGCCAAAACGGACCGGACGATGGAAAGCGGCGAAAGGCGGCGGCCTCCCTCCGTCGCCTCCCGCACATTTGGTATCGAATTCAATCGCTTGTTGGATACAATAAGAATCAACCGAGGAATCCGCCCGCCCGGCGCGCAAGGGCGGAAGCATACAATCGGCACGAACTCGCGCTAAACGCTCCACCTTCGTCGTCTCCCGAGCGCAAGGCCCGACCCCGAGCACCCAAGGAGCCCCGATGCCGGACCCCTCACTCCTGCACGGAGCGAACGCAGCTTGGCTGGAGCGCCTCTACGACGCTTGGCTGCGCGACCCGGCGAGCGTGGACCGGAGCTGGCACGCCGGTTTCGAATCCCTTGCGCGGACCGACGAAGCGGCCGCCTCCCCCGTGACCGCGGGCCTCGGCTCCCTCTCGGAGCTCGCCGACAAGCAGGCGAAGGCGCTCCAGCTCATCAGCGCCCTGCGCTACCGCGGCCACCAGGAAGCCGACCTCGACCCGCTCGGGCTCTACGAAGAGCTCTACGAACGTCCCTCCATTCCCGACACGCGTCCCGAGTACTACGGCTTCGACGATGCGGACATGCACCGGATCTTCAACACCGGCTCGGTGTACATGGCGCCCGAGGCGACGCTCGCCGAGATCTGCTCCCTCCTGCGCGACACCTACTCCCGCAGCATCGGCACCGAGCTCACCCACGTCTCTTCCACCGAGCAGAAGCGGTGGGTGCAGGAGCGCCTGGAGCGCGCCCGCGGGCGGCCGAGCTTCGACCACGCCAAGAAGCGCGACATCCTCCATCGGCTCACCGCGGCGCGCAAGCTCGAGGAGTATCTGCACCGCAAGTACGTGGGCCAGAAACGCTTCTCGCTCGAAGGCGGCGAAACGCTCATCCCCATGCTCGACGAGGTCGTGCAGCGCGCCGGGGCCCAGGGCGTGCGGGAGGCGATCATCGGGATGGCGCACCGGGGCCGGCTCAACGTGCTCGTCAACATCCTCGGCAAGCATCCGAAGACCCTGTTCGGCGAGTTCGAAGGGAAGATGGAGGTCGGCGCCGGCTCCGGCGACGTCAAGTACCACTTGGGCTTCTCCTCGGACGTGGAGAGCCCCGGCGGTCCCCTGCACCTGGTGCTCGCCTTCAACCCCTCCCATCTCGAGATCATCAACCCGGTGGTGGAAGGCTCGGTGCGGGCGCGGCAGGAGCGGCGCGGCGACCACGAGCGCAACGCGGTGCTGCCGATCCTCGTGCACGGCGACGCTTCGTTCGCCGGGCAAGGGGTGGTGACGGAGACCCTGAACCTCTCCGAGACCCGGGGCTACGGCACCGGGGGCACCATCCACATCATCGTGAACAACCAGATCGGGTTCACCACCAGCGACCCCCGGGACACCCGCTCCACGCTGTACTGCACGGACGTCGCCAAGCTGATCCAGGCACCCATATTCCACGTCAACGGCAACGACGCCGAGGCGGCGGTGTTCGTCGCGCAGATCGCGCTCGACTTCCGCATGCGCTTCAAGAAGGACGTGGTGCTCGACCTCGTCTGCTACCGGCGTTGGGGCCACAACGAGGCGGACGAACCCCTCGCCACCCAGCCCGTGATGTACAAGAAGGTCCGCGCCCAGCCGGGTCCCCGGCGCACCTACGCCCGGCAGCTCGTCGGCGAGGGCGTGCTCCGGGAGGGCGAGGACGAGGCGATCTCCGACGCGTACCACCGCGCCCTCGAGCAGAACCGCGTGATGTCCCGGCCCCTCGTGGCCAGCCACTCCGAAGAGTTCATCGCCGACTGGACGCCCTACTTCGGCACCCACTGGCGCGACCCCGCCGACACCGCGGTCCCGCTCGGGAAGGTCGAGACGCTGGGGGCCGCGATGTGCCGCTACCCGGGGGAGTTCGAGCTGCACCGCAGCGTGCGGCGCATCCTCGACGCCCGCCTCGCGATGGCCCGGGGCAATCGCCCCATGGACTGGGGGTTCGCGGAGAACCTCGCCTACGCCACTCTGCTCGACGACGGCTACTCGGTACGCCTGTCGGGCCAGGACAGCCAGCGCGGCACCTTCTTCCACCGCCACGCGGTGCTGCACAACCAGAAGCGGCGCGGGACCCATACCCCCTTGCAGCACCTCGCCACGGGACAGCCGAGCTTCCGCATCATCAACTCACTGCTCTCCGAGGAAGCGGTGCTCGCCTTCGAGTACGGCTTCGCCACCGCCGAGCCGGAGGCGCTCACGATCTGGGAAGCCCAGTTCGGCGACTTCGCGAACGGCGCCCAAGTCGTGGTCGACCAGTTCCTGAGCTCCTGCGAGTCCAAGTGGGGGCGCTACTGCGGACTCGTGATGTTCCTGCCCCACGGATACGACGGGCAGGGGCCGGAGCACTCCTCGGCGCGCCTGGAGCGCTACCTGCAGCTCTGCGCGGAGGACAACATGCAGGTGTGCGTCCCGAGCACCCCCGCCCAGATGTTCCATCTGCTCAGGCGCCAGATGCTGCGGCCCTACCGCCGGCCGCTCATCGTGATGACGCCCAAGAGCCTGCTGCGCCACCGTCTCGCGACCTCGCCGCGCAGCGCGCTCACCGAGGGTCGCTTCGAGCTCCTCATCGACGAGATCGACCCCATCGACCCGGACCGGGTGGCGCGCCTGGTGCTGTGCTCCGGCAAGGTCTACTACGACCTCCTCGAGAAACGGCGCGAGCACCGCCTCGACCACATCGCCATCGTGCGCGTCGAACAGCTCTACCCCTTCCCCGAAGACGAGATCAAGGCGCTCATCGCGCGCTATCCCAACGCGCTCGACATCTGCTGGACGCAGGAGGAGCCGCGCAACCAGGGCATCTGGTTCTTCATGCTGTCGCGCCGGCACCTCGCGGGGCTGCTCGGCAAGCGCCACCGCCTGAGCTACGCGGGGCGCACCTACTCCGCCTCGCCTGCCGCCGGGTATCTGAACGTGCACCTCGCCGAGCAGCGGGAGCTGGTGAACACCGCGCTCGATCTCCACACCGCGAGCGCCGGGCAGCGCATGAGCGCCTGAGGAGGAGGGGCAGGTGCTCGTCGAGGTGAAGGTACCGGTGCTGGCGGAGTCGGTTCCCGATGCGACGCTGCTCGAGTGGAAGAAGCGGCAGGGCGAGGCGGTCACCCGCAACGAAGTGCTGATCGAGCTCGAGACCGACAAGGTGGTGCTCGAAGTCCCCGCCCCCCGCGCCGGCGTGCTCGCGGAGATCGTCCGCCAGGCGGGCGACACCGTCGAGAGCGAGGAGGTCCTCGCCCGGATCGACGCCGCGGCGCTGAGCGCGGCGCCCGCCCGCCCCCCCCCCGGCCCCCCACCCCCCCCCGCCGCGCCCCCCGCCCCCGCCGCCCCCCCCCGGGGGGGGGGGCGGGGGGGGGGGCGCCGCCCGCGCCCCCCCC
>CAYFYD010000142.1:0-2606 GCA_964347195.1 uncultured Ectothiorhodospiraceae bacterium | reverse complement strand
ATCGACGCCGCGGCGCTGAGCGCGGCGCCCGCCGGCCCCCCCCCGGGCGCGGCCCCGCCCCCGGCCGCGGCGCCGGCCCCGCCCGCCCCGTCCGGCGAGGGTCCACGGCCGCCCCCCGCCGCGGCACCGGAAGAGCCGTTCCCACCCGGCGAGGAAGCACGGCCGAGCCCCGCCGCGCGCAAGGCGGCCGAGGAGCGCGGCATCGACCTCTCCCGGGTCGCCGGCACCGGCCGGGACGGCCGTATCACCAAGGAAGACGTGCTCGCCCGCGCGGCCGCGGAGGCGGCGCTCCCCGCCGCGCCCCCCGCGCCGCCGGAACGGGAGCCCGCCGCGGCGCCCGCTCCGTCCGTACCCGCGGGAGAGGCGGGAGGAGCCCCCCTCGCTGCGCGCGGGGAGCGGCGCGAGAAGATGAGCCGGCTGCGCGCGCGCATCGCCGAGCGTCTCAAGGAGGCGCAGAACACCGCCGCCATCCTCACCACCTTCAACGAGGTGGACATGGGAGCGGTGATCGCGCTGCGCAGGCGCTACCGGGAGGAGTTCGAGAAGGCCCACGGCGTGCGCCTCGGGTTCATGTCCTTCTTCGCCAAGGCCGCGGTCCAGGCGCTCCGGCGCTTTCCCCCCGTGAACGCCCGCATCGAGGGTCCGGACATCGTCTACCACGACTACTGCGACATCGGAGTCGCGGTCGGCTCGCCGCGGGGCCTCGTGGTGCCTGTCTTGCGGAACGTCGAGACCCTGTCCTTCGCCGGGATCGAGTCGAAGATCGGGGAGTTCGGGACCAAGGGCCGGGACGGCCCCCTGAGTGTCGAAGAGATGAGCGGGGGCACCTTCACCATCTCCAACGGCGGGGTGTTCGGCTCCCTGCTCTCCACGCCCATCCTCAACCCTCCCCAGAGCGCGATCCTCGGCATGCACAAGACCGAGGAGCGCGCGGTGGTCGTGGGCGGCGAGGTGGCGGTGCGGCCCATGATGTACCTCGCGCTCTCCTACGACCACCGCATCATCGACGGGCGCGAAGCGGTGCGCTTCCTCGTCACCGTCAAGGAAGCAATCGAGGACCCCGCCCGACTGCTGCTCGAGGTCTGAGACCCCGTCTCCCGGCGTTGCGCCGGAACACGATGAAACACACGACGATGCGGGCGGGACGCCCGTGCATCCAGGGACTCGGGCGCTCGGGGCCGGCAGCACGTTGCGCGCGGGCCGCATGACGTGTCAGCTTCGGGGTTGCACGTGCGCCGTGACCAGGCGCCGCCGCTGCGGGGAGGCGAACCCCGCCCGGCAATGGAGCAGCTCATGAAAGCATTCGATGTCGTGGTGATCGGGGCCGGACCCGGCGGCTACGTAGCCGCCATCCGCTGCGCCCAGTTGGGCCTTCGCACCGCGTGCGTGGAACGGTGGCGGGACCCGCGGGGCAGGCCCGCGCTCGGCGGCACCTGCCTCAACGTCGGCTGCATCCCCTCCAAGGCCCTCCTCGACACCTCCCACCACTACCACAACCTCGCGCACCTGCTGCCGGCCCACGGGATAGCGGTGGAAGGCGCCTCGATCGACGTCGCCGCGATGCAGGCGAGAAAGGACCGGGTGGTCCAGACGCTCACCCGGGGCGTCGCGGGCCTGTTCCGGAAGAACCGTATCCAGTGGTTCCAGGGCGAAGGCGCGCTGCGCCCCGGGCGGCAGGTCGAGGTCACCCCCGCGGGAGGCGGGGAGGTCGAGACGCTGGCGGCCCGTCACGTCGTCGTGGCGACCGGCTCCGCTCCCATCGAGCTGCCGGTGGCGAGGACGGACGGGGAGCGCATCGTCGACAGCGAGGGCGCGCTCGCCTTCGAGGAAGTGCCGCCGCGCCTCGGCGTCATCGGGGCGGGGGTGATCGGACTGGAGCTCGGCAGCGTGTGGGCGCGCCTGGGGGCGAAGGTGACCCTCCTGGAGGCGCTGGACGACTTCCTCGCCGCCGCGGACCGGGAGATCGCGGCCGCCGCGCTCGCCTCCTTCTCCGCCCAGGGACTCGACATCCGCCTCGGGACCCGGGTCACCGGCTCGCAGGTCACCCGGAGCGGCGTGCAGGTCACCTGCCGGGAAGGGGGCAAGGGCGCGGACAGCACCTTCGACTTCGATCGGCTGGTGGTCGCGGTGGGGCGCCGGGCGGTGACGGAAGGGCTCGGGCTCGAAGCGGGGGGGCTTCGCCTCGACGCGGCGGGGCGCATCGAGGTCGACGCCCTGTGCCGCACCTCGGCCGAGGGCATCTACGCCATCGGCGACGCGGTGGCGGGGCCGATGCTCGCCCACAAGGCATCCGAGGAAGGCGTCGCGGTCGCCGAGCACATCGCGGGCCAGGCCGCGCACATCGACCACGCGCTCGTGCCCTTCGTCATCTACACCCACCCCGAGGTCGCATGGGTCGGCAAGACGCAGGCCGAGCTGGAGGCGGCGGGCACCGCGTTTCGCACCGGCACCTTCCCCTACCTGGCCCTCGGCCGGGCACGGGGGGCCGGCGACACCGAGGGCATGGTGAAGGTGCTCGGCGACGCCGCCACCGACCGCCTCCTCGGCGTGCACATCTTCGGCGCCCAGGCCTCGGAGCTGATCGCGGAGGCGGTGACCGCGATGGC
>CAYFYD010000141.1:0-8877 GCA_964347195.1 uncultured Ectothiorhodospiraceae bacterium | reverse complement strand
GCGCTCGCGGTCGATCTCGCGTGGCGGCGCGGCGTACCTGTGGACTTGGCGGACCGGGTGCTCGGGCGAGGCTGTCCGGCGCGAGGATGAAGCGCCCTTCAACCCCCGTGCGTGCACTTGCGATCGCGCCGCGCTGTCGTATCGAAGCCGTGTCTCGGCCGGGGGAGGATCCGGAGAGAAGCATGGCTGCGTGAGGCTATTCATGGGACACCTCGAGGTCCAGCGCGCGAGCGCAAGTGTTGATGACTTCCCAGATGAGCTCCAGCCCGGTGTGGGGCGGTGCGGCCTCGTCCACCCGCAGAAGCACGACGTCACGCGTGAGGAACAGCGCGTCGTCCAACTCTTCGCTGCGTTCGACTGAGCAGTGTGCCTGCCACTGTCTCTCGGCGTCCGTAGTGCTGAAGACGGCTCCGTGTTGGTGCAGTCCCGCGCACTGCGCGAATGCGCTCTCGACTGACGGTATCGCATAGCGCGACAGATAGTCTTCGGCACGTCCCGGCCCGAGGACATTCAAGTGTTCGTTCAGAGTCAGACGCATCCAGGAGCGCCCGCACTCGGGGAAGTCCGAACGGAGCCGTTGCTCCACGGATTCCGCAATCCGCGCTGCCAGTCCGTAGTCACTCAGCACCAGGTCGGGGAACTCCAAGGAGAGGTTCTGTGCGGTCAGGATCACGGCGCTCGGACCTCCGAACAGGTCGTAGCGCGCAGCCACCTCGCTCAGCGAGCTCGAGACGCGCACGCTGAAATCGGCCACGTTTACCGCGACCATCGGACTAAGCGTGTCGTACATGGCCTCGAAGAACTGCCTTGGGGCGTCTTGCCAGTGGAACAGCGGGCGTGCGAAAGCGATGCGCACGTAGGCTGAAGCGCTTGCTGGCCTTACGCCGACCATGTTGTTGCCCCGGGTAGCGCGACGTCGATTGCTGTAGTCACCATGACGGGAGCGGGGGCCGTCAACGCAGGCTCTGCCGCTCGGCGGCTCGTCGAGGTGCGAGTGTGACTGGATTGTGCCAGATTGTTCCGCAGGTGTGACGCTGACCTCCGCTCTCGGTGGAGAACGGATGGGGTTGCTCCAGTGCGTGGCCGCCGGCTCCGCCCTCCTGCGAGTCAGGCAAAGGGTTCTGGTGAGGCCGAGGTGGGTGCCCCCGCGACGCGCGGCCCGCTGGCCAGCCCGCGGGGGTTGGAGTATCGTCCGCGCGGCCGCTCGCGGACGGCGGCCACCGAAACGCGCCCCGAGCGCGAAGGACGCGAGCCGTGGCCGGATGGAACACCTTTCGCACCGACTGGCAGGGCGTCCTGAAGGACGGCTGGCGCAGCCCCCAGGTCCTGCTGCTGGTGCTCGCCGCCGCCATTCCCGTCGCTTTCGAGCCGTGGATGGCGCTCATCAACAACTTCGCGGTCGAGAAGGTCGCTTTCACCGGACTCGAGCGGGGCATCCTGGAATCGGTGCGCGAGATCCCGGGCTTCCTCGCGTTCACCGTGGTGTATCTGCTGCTGCTCTGGCGCCAGCAGACCTTCGCCATCCTCGCCCTCACCGTGATGGGCCTCGGGGTGGCGCTGACCGGCTTCCTGCCGGTGGTGTGGGGCCTCTACTTCACCACGCTGCTCATGTCGGTCGGTTTCCACTACCTCGCGACCATGGAGCAGTCGCTCTCCATGCAGTGGGCGAGCAAGGAGGAGCTGCCCCTGGTGATGGGTCGCATGGCCGCGGCGGCCGCGGCGGCCTCCCTCCTCGCCTACGGCCTCGTGTACCTCGCCTTCGAGTTTCTCGAGGCGCCGTACTGGGTCGTCTACCTGGTCGCGGGAGCCCTCACCATGGGGCTCGGTGTGTTCTGCTGGACCTGCTTCCCGCGCTTTCCGGCCGGGCACTTCCAGTCGATGAAGGTCGTGCTGCGCCGACGCTACGGACTCTACTACGCGCTCGAGTTCATGTCGGGCGGGCGGCGCCAGATCTTCGTCGGCTTCGCCGCCTTCCTCATGGTCGCGGAGTTCGGCTATCGCCCGGAGGCGGTGGTGGCGCTCTTCGCCCTCAACCACGTCATCGCGATCTGGCTCGCGCCGCGGGTGGGGCGGCTCATCATGCGCTGGGGCGAACGCCCCGCGCTGATCCTGGAGTACACCGGCCTCATCGGCATCTTCGTCGCCTACGCCTTCGTCGAGACCGGCTGGATGGCGGCGCTGCTGTACATCCTCGATCACCTCTTCTTCGCGCTCGCCATCGCGATCCGGAGCTACTTCCGCAAGATCGCCGATCCCGCGGACATCGCATCGACGGCGGGGGTGTCCTTCACCATCAACCACATCGCGGCGGTCACCATGCCGTGGATGCTCGGCCTCGTCTGGGTCGCGGACGAGTCGGGACGCGCGGTGGTCTTCCTGGCCGGGGCGGCGATGGCGGCGGTGTCGCTGGGGCTGAGCGCTCTGGTGCCTTCCCGGCCCGCCCCGGGCCGCGAAACCACCCTCTGGTGCAGCCGGGTCGCGCACCAGCCCGCGGGTTGAACGGGCGCCGCGCGGCCTGCCTATCGCGGGTACACGAAGGCGCGCCCCCCGCACACCGCCACGCGCAGCTCGGCCCCCCGGGCCGGCAGGGCGAGTCCGGCGATCCGGACCTGGACTTCCGCTGCATCGGGCTCCCGCCCCACCGTCACGCGGAGCTCGCTCTCGCGTCCGAGGGGACGGGCGGAGCGCACCCGCGCCGTCACCGAGCCATCCGGGGCCTCGCTCCCCGCGAGCACCGCGATGTCGCCGGCGCGCACCATCACCAGCACCGCGCAGCCGTCTTCGAAGCCGCCCGCCGCCACCGCGCCGAGGGGCGTCTCCACCCGGCCCGCGCGCACCTTTCCGGCAAACTCGTTGACCGGTCCGAAGAGGCGGGTGACGAAGGGGTCGCGAGGACGCTCGAATATCTCGATGGGCACCGCGTCCTGCACGAGTCGTCCCCGGTCGAGCACCACGATGCGGTCCGCGAGGAACATCGCCTCCTCCGGGTCATGGGTGACCATGAGGGTCGAGGCGTCGGAGTCTTCCAGCCGGCGGAGCGTTTCCATGCGGATCTGCTGGCGGAGGTGCTCGTCGAGGCCCGAGAAGGGCTCGTCGAGCAGCAGCACCCGCGGCCGCGGGGCGAGCGCCCGCAGCAGCGCGATGCGCTGCTGTTGTCCTCCGGACAGGGTGTGGGGATAGCGGTCCCCGAACTCCTCGAGGCCCATCTCGCCGAGGACTTCCCGCACCCACCCATTGCGCCGGGGCCCGGCCCCCCGGATCCCGAACGCCACGTTCTCGCGCACCGTGAGGTGGGGGAAGAGGGCGTAGTCCTGGAACATGAGGCCCACCCCCCGTGCCTCCGGGGGCACTTGGTGCGCGTCTCCGCCTTCCGCCACGAGGCGCCCGCCGACTCGAATGCGCCCCGTCTGGAGCGGCTCGAGCCCGGCCGCGAGGCGCAGCACCGTGGTCTTCCCGCAGCCCGAGGGGCCGAGCAGGCACACGATCTCGCCGGGGTCCACCGCCAAGCCGAGCTCGCGCACCGCCCAATCGGCATCGTAGCGGTGCGAAACGTTTTCCAGTACGAGTCCGGGCATGGCACGCGGGATTATGCACGGCGCACGCGGTGCAGGTGGAAGGGACCCCGGACCGCAGAGCCCGGATCCGACGACACCTGAACGAGGGTCAGTCCGCGCCCGCGGGCGTGACCTGAGCGGCGGCGTGACCCGGGCGCGAGCGCGCGAGCCCGAAGCTCAGCAGGAGCACCGGCAGCACGCCGGCGGCGACGATGGTCAGGGCGCCGAGCGCGCATTCCTCCAGCAACTCGTCCGAGGCGTACTGGTAGACGAAGGTGGCGAGCGTCTCGAAGTTGAAGGGGCGAAGGATCAGGGTGAGGGGCAGCTCCTTCATGGTGTCCACGAACACGAGCAGGGCGGCGGCGATCACGCTCGGCCGCACGAGAGGCAGGTGCACGCGCCACAGCGTCGCGGCGGGCCCGTGTCCCAGAGTACGCGCCGCGCCTTCCATCGAGGGGGTGACCTTCGAGAAGCTCGCATCGATGGGACGGTATCCGAGCGCCATGAAGCGCGCCACGTAGCCGATGACGAGGGCGGCCGCACTGCCGCTCACGAGCAGCCCGAGCGGCAGTCCGAGCCACCGCCGGCTGAGGCCGTCGAGCGCGTTGTCGAAGAGCCCGAGCGGTACCATGATGCCGACCGCGAGGACCGCGCCCGGCACCGCGTAGCCGAGCGTCGCCGCCTCCGCCGCCCCCCGGATCCTCGGGTCCCGGGAGACGCGGACCCCGTAGGCGATGAGCAGTCCGAGGGCCGCGGTGCAGGCCGCGGCCCAAGCCGCCAGCACCAGACTGTTCCGGAGGTAGCGGGGAAAGGCGTAGTCGGAAAGCGTGACCTCGTGGAAATCGAGCGCGTAGCTCGCGAGGACCGCTCCGGGGAGCACGAAGCCGAGCAGCACCGGCAGCGCGCACCATGCGGCGGCAGCGAGTCCCGCCCCGCGGCGAAGCGGGTACTCCGGCAGGGGCCGCACCCGGGTCGTGGTGGACCAGAAGCGCCGGCGCCGGCGCCCCGCGCGCTCGACCAGGACCAGCCCGAAGGTGAACACCACCAGCACCGTGGCGAGCTGGGCTGCCCCCGCGATGCTGTTCATGTTGAGCCACACGTCGAAGATCCCGGCGGTGAAGGTCGGCACCGCGAAGAACTCCACCGTGCCGAACTCGTTCAGGGTTTCCATCAGGGCCAGGGCCACGCCGACCGCGATCGCGGGACGCGCCATCGGCACCGCGACCCGCAGGAAGCTCCGCAACGCTCCCTGGCCGAGCGTGCGGCTCGCCTCGAAGAGGCAGAAGCATTGCTCCATGAAGGCGGCGCGCGAGAGCAGGTAGACGTAGGGATACAGGACGAGCGAGAGCACCAGGGCCGCACCGCCGACGGAACGGATCTCGGGGAACCAGTAGTCGGCGGCGGACTCCCACCCGAAGACGGCGCGCAGGGTGCGCTGCAAGGTGCCCGCGTACTCGAGCTGGTCGGTGATGACGAAGGCGAGCACGTAGCTCGGCACCGCGAGCGGCAGCAGCAGGGCGAAGGACAGCACGCGCCGCCCGGGGAAACGGTACATGGTGACGAGCCACGCGGTGCTCGTGCCGATCAGGATGGTCCCCAGCCCGACCCCCAGCATCAACCACAGCGTGTTCGAGGCGTAGATGGGGAGGACGGTGGAGAGCAGGTGGCGCCAGATACCTTCGTCGGGACCGACCGCGGTGGCGATCACGGTGCCGACCGGGAGCGCGACGAAGCCGCAGAGCACGAGGGTGAGCAGAGTCCAGCGGTCCCATCCCGGCCGGGCGAGGCGTCCCGCTCGGGCGAAGGGCAGCGCGAGCGGCCAGTTCATCGCGGCCCGGCCTCGATGCGCCTCGACCCGGGGCGCGGGTCGGGACAACGCACGGAGCTCTCCGGAGCCCGTCGATCTTCCATTGCCACCAAGTGCTCCATCGAAGTGAATGCGAGTACTTCGCATTCGCATGAGCGGCGAGCGAAAGTAATGCAAACCATTCTCGTTTGCAAAGGGGTGTGGATCTCTCCCCGAGATTGAGGGGCGGCACCGTGCCGTGTATCTTGACCGGGACGCTCCGCGAAGGGTCGACTCTCCCCAGGACCCTGGTCTCCGGCGGACGAGCGACGACGAAACGAGGTCGCGCGGCATGATCCGCCGGCCTTTCCGTCCCGCGCGGCCGGCAACAGGATCGAGGGGTGGCGCTGACGGAGGGGAGCACTGCAGCGACCCGGGAGAGGCACGATGCGAATGACGGCACTGGTCGAGAAGGAGCGCAGTCTGATCCTCACCTGGGAGGACGGAGGAAAGAGCGAGTTCCACTACGTATGGCTCCGCGACAACTGCCGTTGCCCGCGCTGCCGCAGCCCCCAGACCTTCGAGCGGGTGAGCAATACCGGCGACATCCCGCTCGACATCGCCCCCCGGAACGCGGAGCTCTCCCCCGCGGGCGGCCTGGAGATCGTCTGGGACAACGACGGCATGGCGTCCAGCTTCGCCGGGGACTGGCTCCATGCGCACCGCTACGCTCCCGAGCCTCCGGACGCACCGGCCGTCCTGCCGGACCCCCCGCGCACCCTGTGGGGCGGGGAGCTGAACGGACGCGTTCCCACCTTCGCCTACGACGAAGTCTCGGGTTCGGACGAGGGCCTCCTCGCCTGGATCGAGGCCCTCACCGAGTACGGCCTCGTGCTCACCCGGGGCGTGCCGACGCAGCCGCGCCCGGACCTCGACCCGCCCGGCGAGACGAGCCCGGCGCGGCGCGCGGTCCGCGAGGCGTGCGGTGAGGTGGAGCGCTTCGCCAACCATGTCGCCTGCGTGCGCCAGGACGCCTTCGACAGCGGCACCGCCGACATGAAGGTGGACCCCGGCGGCTACGCCCAGGCGCTCACTCCCATCCCCCTGCCCCTGCACACCGACGTCCCCTGCTTCGACTGGCCGCCGGGGGTGCTCATGCTCCACTGCCTCCAGCCGGCGGCGTCGGGCGGAGAGAACGTCTTCGTGGACGGCTTCTGCCTCGCGGAGCGGCTGCGCGAGGCACACGCGGGCGCCTTCGAGCTCCTGTCCACGGTGCCGGTCGCGTTCAAGCTCGCCTCCCCCGGGGCCGAGCTGATCGCGCGCGAGCGGATGATCGAGCTCGACAGCCGGGGCCGGATCCGGGTGTTCCGCTTCTCGGTCCACGAGGTCCAGCCCCTGGACCTGCCGGGCGACCTCGTGGAGCCCTTTTACGCGGCCTACCACACACTCTGCCGGATGGTGGACGATCCCGCCAACCAGGTACGCTTCCGGCTCGGGAAGGGCGACCTGTGGGCCTCCCACAACCACCGCATCGCCCACGGCCGCACCGCGTTCAGCACCGGCGGAGCGCCCCGGCACCTGCAGCACGCCTACATGAACTTCGACGACGTGCAGAGCCGCGCGCGCGTGATCCGGCGCGCCCGGGCCGGCCGGACCTGGCCCGACGTGTACTGAGGGGGCCCTCTGCTAGCGCCCGACGCCGGGACGCCGGTAGCGGAACAGCGCGATGGCCGGGATCATGGCCGCGAGCGCGAGCGCGACCAGGAGGAAGCTCCCGTTGTAGGCGATCATGGCCGCCTGCCGCGACACCTCGCTCTGGACCGCGGCGAGGCCGCCCGTCTCCGAGAGCGACCACGACTCGGGCACCGGCAGGGAGCCCAGGCGCTCGCGCATCGGCGAGATGTGCTCGGCGAGCACGCTGTGGTTGATCTGGCTCATGCGCGCGAGCACCGACACTATCGCGGCGGTGCCGATGGCGCTGCCGACATCGAAGCTCAGGTAGAAGAAGGCGAAGCCCTGGTCCTGCACCCGGCGCTCCAGGCGCGACAGGGTCAGGGTGTTGAGCGGCGTGAAGATGGGGCCGGCCGCGAGGCCGTGCAGAAAGCTCGTCCAGATCACGTTCCAGGGGCGCACGTCCACGGTCCAATGCGCCATGGACCAGGTCGCGTAGGCGCTGATCGCGAGGCCGAAGAGCAGAATCAGCCGCGGGTCTCCCCGCCCGCGGATGAGGCTCACCGCGATGAGCCCCAGCATCGAGCCGCACCCGCGGGACAGCATCATGTATCCGGTATCGGCGGCGGAGTAGCCGCCGACCTGCTGGAGCATCAGCGGGAGCAGCAGCACCGGCAGGAACATCACGCCGCCCACCACGAACGAGAACATCTGACCGGTCACGAAGTCCCGGTTCGCGAAGAGCCCGCGGCTGAAGAAGGGCCGGCGCGACCCGACCGAATGGACGACGAAGACGTAGAGCGCGATGACCGCGACCGCCGCCTCGAGCACGATCTCCGTGGACTCGAACCAGTCGAGGCGCTCCCCGCGGGCGAGCATGAGTTGAAGGAAGCTCACGCCGACGATGAGCCCCAGGAAGCCCGTCCACGGCATGGGACGCACGTTCTTCGGGGCGTCGGGCACCAGGACCCAGGAGGCGACGAACACCGCCGCGCTCACCGGAATCGGCAGGTAGAAGATCCATGGCCAGCCGAGCTCCTCCACGATGATGCCGGCGACGGCGGGCGCGAAGACGTTGGCCCCCACGAAACCGAGCGCCCACAGCGAGGTCGCCTGGACGTAGCGCTCCCGGGGGAAGGCGTTGACCGCGATCACCTGCCCGAGGGGGAGGAGGGCCGCCCCGAAGACGCCCTGCGCGAAGCGCCACCCGACTTCCTGCTCCAGGGTGGTGGCGGCACCGCAGCCCACCAGAGTGACGGCGTAGCCCACGATCGCCCACAGGAACACCGGCCGGCGCCCGAAGCGGTCGCTGACCCAGCCGATGGAGGCGGTCATCGCGGCGCTGCCGATGATGAACGCGATCATCACCCACGCGATCTGGTCGGTGGTGGCGGAGAAGCGCCCCTGCATGTGGGGCAGCGCGACGGTGACCGAGTTCCAGGTGAAGGCGTAGACCGCGGTCGCGAAGGTCGCGCAGAGGACCGTGAGGACCTGCCGGGGGCGCAGCGCCGGCGCGCGGGAGGCGTTCAAGTCCGGGGAGGGCGCCGGAGCGTCCGGGGCGGCGTTGGAGTCATTTCCGGCAATACATGAAACAGTGCGCTCGCCGGCTATTCTCGCCCAAACGCAGGGCGGCGCCCGCGCCAGTGACGAAGAGCGCTCTGCCCCGAGCCACGCAGGGCGACGCCAGCGCGCACCGGGCGGGACGCACGGCGCGAGCGACCCGGCGCGGCCCGGAGCGAAGTGGACGCGGACGGCTCGCGTCCGCGCGGGTGGCCCTCTCCGACAGGATCACCGCGGCATCCCGGCTTCCGCTCCAGCAATTCTCATTTTGCTCGTCGGGTCCCGCGGCAGGACCGGCACGACCGT
>CAYFYD010000140.1:0-8902 GCA_964347195.1 uncultured Ectothiorhodospiraceae bacterium | reverse complement strand
GGCGTGAGGGGACAGTGTCGGTGTCGGTGGAGTCTCGCCGTCCGAGCGGTGAGAACCCCCGGGTTGTCCTCAAGTCTTCACGCGGCTCGTGGTGCTGCCCGAGTTTCGGCGAACAGCCAATGTTCGATGGTCCCCGGGCCACCGGGTTTTTGTCCCGCCTTCATCACGCCGCGGCGGACAACGATCCCATGAGCCTCATCGACGACTTGGAGCCATTGCCGGAGACCATCGGGCGGGAACCGAGCTCGGAGGACCTTGCTGCATTCTCGGTCCTGGCGGGCCTGTTCACTCGCTTCCCGTCGCAAGAGCCACCGTTTGCCAGCGCACCGATACACCCGATCCCCCTGAGAACCTACGACCCCACGAAGCTGTCCTCGGATCCATGGGGGGCCGACGTTCCCTCTCGTTTCGCGAGCCTCCAGTTTCAGCACAAGGACGAGTGGACAGCACTCAAGAAGAAGCTGGATGCGTTCGGCCGCGAGTCGGGACTCTTCGACGACTTCTCGGTGAAGCAACTCACCCGCATTGAGGGAGGGCCGTTCCAGCTCCAGGTGCGGAAATTCGGCAAACGTGGAAGGAAGGGGCCCAAACGAAATCTGATGGACGTGGGGTTCGGGGTCCGTCAGGTGCTACCGGCGCTCGCAGCTCTGTTTCAAACGGACGGACCGCCGATGTTTCTGCTGCAACAACCCGAGCTGCATCTGCACCCGAGCGCCCAAGCAGCCCTGGGAAGCCTGTTCTGCCGGACGGCGCAAGCAGGAAGGCAGCTCATCGTCGAGACACATAGCGAGTACATCATCGATCGTATTCGTATGGACCTCCGTGACCGACAGACAGCCTTGGCGCCAGATGACGTGTCCATCGTTTTCTTCGAGCGCTCCGATCTCGACGTTCGCATTCACTCCCTGTGTTTCGACATGCAAGGCAATGTTCTGGGTGCCCCGGATGGCTACGGGCAATTCTTCATGGACGAAGCACGGCGCTCGGTCGGTCTCTGATGTGCGGGATCGTCGATGCCAACGTGGCCAATGAAGTGTTCGGCGATGATCCATCCCCGGCCGGCAAACGCTTCTTCGACTGGCTTGCGGGTCCACGCGGACAGTTGGTCGTTGGCGGCGCACTTCGAAGGGAGTTGAGCCGAGACCACAGATTCGTACGATGGCTCGGAAACGCCATCCGATATGGCCGGGCGCGCACGATACCGGACGAACATGTCGAGGAGCGCACTGACGATCTCCGGCGGCGGGGTGCCTGCAAGTCCAACGACAACCACGTCCTGGCGCTCGCCATCGCAAGTGGCGCTCGTCTGCTCTACACGAACGACAACCTGCTGATGGATGATTTCAGAAACCGGAACATCGTCCCCGGCCCGCCGGGGAAGATTTATACGACACGGGATCGCAAGGACTTCCGGCCAACCCACAAGAAGCTGCTCGGCATGAACCTCTGCCGCGCCTGAGCACAGATCGACCGGCTACGACCACAATGCCCGTCTCCGACCCCGACACCCGCGCCTACCTCGAATAGCTCGGCCTCATCCAGCCGCACGGCCTCGTGGTCTCCATACATCCAGGCCGCCAGCGGGGTCGGCCGGGACGATCCGCCGCTCCGGACTGGTGTTGTCCCTCTACGCGGAAGGCGGCGCACGGGACCGCGCCTTGCCCGCCGGGTGCCGCCGACCCCGCAGCGGCATCGGTGTCCGGTCAGGGCGACGGGTGACGGGAAGGCGAACGGGTCAGCCTCGGTCGCGCAGCGTGCATTTCCCGTTGCGGATGACGTGGACGCCGCGCGCCTCCACCCGGCACTCGAAGGAGACGACGTCGCCGTCGAACCACAGGTCGGTGGTGATCGCGTCACCCGGATGGACCGGAGCGGAGAAGCGCACCGCGAGGCTCCCGATGCGGGTGGGGTCGTAGTCGCAGGCGGCCGAGAGAAGCGCGGTGCAGGCGACCCCGAAGGTGCACAGCCCGTGCAGGATCGGCACGGGGAATCCGACCCTTCTGGCCAGTGCGGGGTCCGCGTGCAAGGGGTTGCGGTCGCCGCTCAGCCGGTAGAGGAGCGCCTGGTCGGGCCGCGTCTCCCGCACATGGGTCGCGTCGGGCGGACGGTGGGGGACGGGATGGGGCTTCGGGCTCGGCCCCGTCGCGCCGCCGAAGCCGCCGTCGCCCCGGGCGAAGACGCTGCGCGTCTGGGTGAACAGCGGCTCGCTGTCGCCTCCCTCGCGCACCGTGGTCTCCGTGCAGATGAGGGCGCCCCGGTTCCGGCCCTTGTCGTAGGCCTCGACCACCCGCGCATCGGCGACGAGCTCCGCGGCCGGCGGGAGGGGACGGTGCAGCACCAGCCCCTCCTCGCCGTGCAGCACCCGGCTGTAGTCCCAGCCGCAGTCCTCGAGCAGGGGAACCCGGGCCAGGGTCGAGGCCATGCTCGGGAGGGTCTTGAGGGTGCCGCGCTCGAAGACGAAGTCGAGCTCTCTTTCGTCGAGCGGGTCCCGGCCCATCCCGACCCCGAGCGCGTAGAGCATCGTCTCCCGATCGCCGTAACGGTAGACGTTGCCCCGGCTCTCGAGGGACATGAGATGTTCGTAGTCGATCGCCATCAGCGCCCCCCTCCGTCGCAGACCAGGAGCTGCCCGCTCACGTAGTTCGATTCCGGAATGCAGAAGAGGTAGACGGCACCGGCCGCTTCTTCCGGGGTGCCGCCCCGGCCGAGCGGTACGGTCTGCGCGATCGCTTCCAGGCGGTCCCGGTGCACACCGACCGCGATCTCCCTTCCCGCGATGTCGATGCTCGCACCCTCGTCCTCCAGCGCCTGAGTGAGCCGGGTGTGCACGAGGCCGAAGGCGACCGCGTTCACGGTGACCCGGTAGCGGCCCCATTCCTTCGCGAGCGCCTTGGTGAGACCGACCACCCCGAGCTTGCCGCTCGCGTAGTTGGCCTGCCCCGCGTTGCCGTAGACGCCCGACACCGACGAGATGTTCACGACCTTGCGGTAGACCGCCTTCCCTTCCGCCGCCTCCCGCTTCGCCGCCGCCCGGATCGGCCCCGCCGCCGCGCGCAGGATCCGGAACGGCGCCGTCAGGTGCACGTCGATGACGGCCTGGAACTGCTCGTCGCTCATCTTCTGGATGACGTTGTCCCAAGTGTAGCCGGCGTTGTTGACGATGATGTCGGGGGTACCGAAGGTCTCCACCGCCAGGTTCACGAAACGTTCGCCGAAGTCGGCCGCGCTGACGTCGCCGGCGCAGGCCACCGCCTGAGAGCCCAGCTCGTCGATCCGGGCGACGGTCTCCAGGGCTGGCGTTTCATCGAGGTCGTTCACCACCAGACGCGCGCCCTCGGAGGCGAGCTTGCACGCGATCGCCCGTCCGATACCGCGTCCGGAGCCGGTGACCAGCGCCACTTTTCCGTCGAGAGTTCCCATCGTTCCCGTGCGCTCCTTCGGTGCCGTCGATGCGGCGCGGCCCCGCCGCGGAGCGGGAGACTGTAGACCAATTGCTCGCGCAAACTGAAGCCGCCACCGGGTTCAGGCCAGAGCAGATCACTTCGTGGGCGTCCTCGATCGCCGCCGGACAGCGTAGCTCCTTGATGCAGAGTCTCTTTCTTCGCTGGGCGACGACTTCGCCCGAGACGCTCGGCGATCGACATGACCCCTTGAATTTATTGGACACGGTCAAGAGAACCCATCAGCCCGGCCCGCTGGGGATCCGACTCCGGCCCGGGTTCCCGCATCAGGGCGCTCGCGGTGCTCAATCGCCTCTTCTCGTCATTCCCGCGGAAGCGGGAATCCATATACACCAACCGAACGTGGATGCGCGGCAGGGCCATTTCATACTGCGATCCGGACGCGCATCGGGGATCGCGGTAGACGGTACGGGACCGAGGGGGAGCCGCCCGGCAACCCGAGAGGGGCGTATCCGACCCGCCACGGGCGCCGATGAGGGCGGGCGGGTACCCCGCAGGCGCGAGCCCGGCCAAAGTGAAAGGCTCCTGGGATGCGCGGCCAGGGCCGTTTCACGCTGGCTGAGCACCCGCTCCAGAGGGACCGGAGCACTCTCAATCAGTGCCGTCAGGGCAGTCGGTGGGCTCCGTGGAAGCCGCCAGTGGGCCGGACCTCGTCCGGGGCTCGCCATCCGAGCTTACTGCATCCGGTCCGGAACCGTAGCGTGAAATGACCGTGGGATGCGCGGCCAGGGGGCTTGCGGCGCGGCCGGAACCCCGCATGATCCGGGGTCCCCCGCCCGGAGCAAGCCCATGAGCCTACTCGTAGCCGGCCTTCTTCTCTTTATCGCCCTGCACCTCATACCGAGTGTTCCGCCGCTGCGGGCCGCGCTGGTGGACCGACTCGGGCAGACACCCTATCGGGGAGTGTTCGCCGCGATCGCGCTGACGAGCCTGGTGGTCATCGTGTGGGGCTTCTCCCAGGCGCCTCGGGAGCCACTGTACGCGGCGCCGATCTGGGGACGGCATGCCGCGATGACCGTGGTGCCGATCGCGGTGGTGCTCTTCGCCGCGGCCAACATGCCCACGCACATCCGCGCCCTGCTCCGCCACCCCATGCTGCTCGGTCTGCTGCTCTGGGCGCTCGCCCACCTCCTCGCGAACGGCGAGGTGCGCTCCGTCGTGCTCTTCGGCGGCTTCGCGCTCTTCGCGATGGTGGAGACGGTCAGCGCGGTGGCGCGCGGCAAGCATCCGCCTGCCGAACCGGCGCCACGCCTCGCCATGGACGGGGCGGCAGTGGTCGGGGGGCTGGTCGTCGCCGGACTGCTGATGCGCTTTCACGGCGCGCTCTTCGGCATGCCGCTCATGTAGGGTCTTGCGGACAACGCCGGGGCCGATCCTCCGCTGCGGACTTCCTCTGCACGCGGGAACCCGACCGGACTGGAGACGCCGAGCACCGGGCGGGTGGGGAATCCCCTGCGCGCGGAGGAACCAACGCACGGATCGCCAAGTACCTTGGCAGGTCGGGGGGACTCTCCCCGCGTGCGGGGGTCCACCGGACCAACCGCGGGCGAGACCCTGCAAGGTCTGGGACTCCCCCCGTGTGCAGGGATCCACCGCCATGGGCAATGTCTTGCCCATGGCATCACGACGGGACTCCCCCCGCGTGCGGGGATCCACCTCGCACATGGATTCCCGCTTCCGCGGGAATGACGGAAGGCGGAGCCCCCCGCGCGCGGGGACCCGACGCTCGAGGGGGCGACGGCGGGGTCCGGCCTCAGATCGCGCCGCTCGCGCGCAGCTTCGCCACCTCCGCTTCGTCGAGGCCGAGCTCGGCGAGGACGGCATCGGTATCCGCGCCGTGCTCCGGCGCCGCGCTCGGAGCGCGCATCGGGCTGCGGCTCAGGTCGAACGCGGGGCCCACGAGGTCGATGGTGCCGAGGGCGGGGTGGTCGACGCCGAGCGTCGTCCCGAGGTGGCGCACTTGGGGGTCCTCGAAGACGCCTCGCATGTCGTGGATCGGCCCGCAGGGGACGCCGGCCGCGTTCAGAAGCTCCACCCAGTGCGCGGTGGTCCCGGTGCGCAGGTGCGCCTCGATGATCGCGTCGAGCGCGTGCCGGTTGCGGTGCGCCGCTTCCTCCGTCGCGTAGTCGGGATCCTCCAGCAGGTCCGGACGCCCTATCGCACGGCAGAAACGGGCGAAGAGCTCGCCGCCGGAAGCGCCCACGTTCACATGGCCGTCACGGGTGCGATAGGCGTTCGTGGGACTGCCGGTAGGGTGGCCGTTGCCGACCGGCCCGGGCACTTCGTGGTCCATCAGCCAGCGCATGGCCTGCAGGTCCATCATCGCGACCTGGGCCTGCAGCAGGGAGGTGCGCACCCATTGACCCTTGCCGGACCGCTCCCGCTCGATGAGTGCGGTGAGAATGCCCAGCGCGCAGTAGAGCCCTCCGCAGAGGTCCGCGATCGGGATGCCCACCCGCAGGGGGACGCTGCCGCCATCGGGCCCGGTCACCGACATCAGCCCGCCCAGACCCTGCGCGATCTGATCGACCCCGGCCCGGTCGGCGTAGGGCCCATCCTGTCCGAACCCGGAGATGCTCGCGTACACGAGGCGTGGATTGATCGGTCGCAGGCTCTCGTAGTCCACTCCCAGGCGGTGCTTGACCGCGGGCCGATAGTTCTCCACGACCACATCGGCCTGCGCCGCCATGCGCCGGAACACCGCGAGCGCCTCCGGACGCTTGAGGTCGAGGCTCATGCTGCGCTTGTTGCGGTGCAGGTTCTGGAAGTCCGAGCCGTGCCGGGGTCCGCTCATGTCGTCACCTCCCGGGCGCTCGATCTTGATGACGTCCGCGCCCCAGTCCGCGAGCTGCTTGACCGCGGTGGGGCCGGTGCGCACCCGGGTGAGATCGAGGACACGGAAGCCGGAGAGAGGGGGAGGGGGCGAGGGCATGCTCGGGATGCTCGGCGTGCGGGACGGCAACATGATCGCGGGCTTGGTGGACCCTGGCAATGCGGCGAGACGCGCGTGCCCGCGGCGGAAGGACCGGGGCGTCCATTGACCTTTCGGACCGGCTCGGAGAGAAAGGGAGCCCGTCCCGGCCCGGGAGGCGCCCTCTCCGGCATCGCCCGGGTTCCGGGTGGGATACAGTCGATCGCAACATCGGAGGAAGCAACATGACATCCAGTCGCAGGCTCGTGGACGAGCAGGGAGTGGTGGGCCCCCTTGCCCGAGGTTCGGCCTATCGCGCGTCGGCCGAGACGGAGTGGGAGACGAGCGGTGACGCGGGCTTCCGCTACAAGCCCCTCTACGAAGCCCCGGGGCATCGCACCTGGCTCATGCGGATCGAACCCGGCGCCTGTTCCCCGCCGCACGCGCACGAGGGGGAGCGCGAGCAGATATACGTCCTCGAAGGGTCTTTCTACGACGACGAGCGCCTGATGCGGGCCGGCGACTTCTGCTGCCGCGCGCCGGGGGCGATGCACTCGGCGGGGAGCGACGAGGGCGCCGTGGTGCTGCTCGTCTACTCGGAAGAGAAAGGGGGCTGACGCCGCGCCGCCGTCGGGCGGGCCCGGTGCCGGCCGGAACTCCGGCTCGCGCGTGCAGCGATCCAGCGGAGACCGATTCCCGCGCAGGAACATTCAGAAGTCGATGTTGGGCGCTCGTCTGGACATCTGAACCCGTCATTCCCGAGGAAGCGGGAATCCATTCCGGTCAACGGACCCCGGAACTCGAGTCTTGAAGAGCCCTGAATTCCCGCCGAGCCCTCTTGCTCCCGGAGGCGTAGATCGCCACGATGCCTGTCCATGAACGAAGACACCGACATCTGCTGTTCGAGCGCGGTCGATCTCGCCGGGCGCATCCGCCGGCGCGAAGTCTCGGCGCGCGAGGTGATGGCGGCCTTCCTCGCGCGGATCGAGCGCCTGAATCCGCTCGTGAACGCCATCCCCACCCTGCTCCCGGAGCGGGCCGAGGCGGGCGCGGAAGCGGCGGACCGTGCGCTCGCGGCCGGAGAAGCGACCGGGCCGCTGCACGGGCTGCCGATAGCGATCAAGGACTTGGTGCTGACCCGGGGGATCCGCACCACCTTCGGCTCCCCGATCTACGCCGACCACGTGCCGGACCAGGACGAGATCATCGTCGAGCGCCTGCGCGCGGCCGGCGCGATCGTCATCGGCAAGACGAACACCCCGGAGTTCGGCGCCGGCTCGCAGACCTTCAACCCCGTCTTCGGGAAGACCCGCAACCCCTACGACCTCGACCGCACCTGCGGCGGCAGCAGCGGCGGAGCGGCCGCCGCGCTCGCCTCCGGCATGCTCCCTATCGCCGACGGCAGCGACCTCGGCGGCTCGCTGCGCAACCCGGCGAGCTTCTGCAACGTGGTCGGGTTCCGGACCTCGCCGGGGCGGGTGCCGCAATGGCCGAGCGAAGACCTGTGGGAAGGGCTCTCCGTACAGGGCCCGATGGCCCGCAGCACCGCCGACGCCGCCCTGCTGCTCTCGGTGCTGGCGGGTCCGGACCCCCGGGTACCGATCGCGATCGACGAGCCCGGCGAGGGCTTTCGCGCCCCGCTCGAGCGGGACTTCACCGGCACCCGGGTGGCCTGGAGCCCGGACCTCGGCCGCTACGAGGTCGAGCCGGAGGTGATCGAGGTATGTGAGCGTTCACTTTCTACCCTGAGCGACATCGGCTGCACGGTGGAGCCCGCCCATCCGGACCTGAGCGACGCCGACGAGATCTTCCAGGTGCTGCGGGCGTGGAAGACGGCGGCCGGCCGGGAGAGCGAGTACCACGCGCACCGGGACCGACTCAAGGACACCGTGATCTGGAACATCGAGCGGGGCCTCCCGCTCACCGGGCTCGAGATCGCGCGCGCGGTCGCCAAGCGCAGCGCGCTCTACCAGCGCGTCTGCGAGTTCTTCGAGACCTACGAGTTCCTCGTCCTGCCCGCGGTGCAGGTCCTTCCCTTCTCCGTCGACGTGCCCTGGGTGCGGGAGATCAACGGCAGGAGAATGGAGACCTACATCGACTGGATGGGGCTCTGCTACGCGATCACGGTGACCGGACTGCCCGCCATCTCCGTGCCCGGCGGCTTCAGCCGCGAGGGCCTGCCGGTCGGCCTGCAGATCGTGGGGCGCCATCACCACGACTTCGCGGTGCTCCAGCTCGCCCACGCCTTCGAGCAAGCGACCGGCCACGGGAAGCGGCGCCCCGCGATCGCCTGAGGCGGCGCGAGGCTGCCACCGTAACGGCGCAGACACTCCGGCCCCGGGTCCGCCCGAGCGCTCGAACCGCCCTGCGGCGACCGCGTCATGGCGGGCAGAATACGCACGAAACCGATTCTGAAGGGTGAGTAGAGGCCAAGGCTGCGCGTCGCCTCGAACGAAGACCACCTCGGGCTGCCGGCAGGACTCTTCAAAAGTCGGCTTGACGGCTTCAGACTCCGAGCTTCGGGATTGGT
>CAYFYD010000139.1:0-8934 GCA_964347195.1 uncultured Ectothiorhodospiraceae bacterium | reverse complement strand
GGTCCTGGTCCTGGTCTGTCTTCCGCTCGCCGCGCCCGCCGCCGGGGGAGGGCCGGTCCTGCTCAGCGCGAACCCCGATCTCTCCGACCGTGCCTCGCTCCAGCGAGGAGCGAAGCTCTTCGTCAACTACTGCTCGGGCTGCCACTCGCTCGAGTTCATGCGCTACGACCGCATGGGTCGCGATCTGGGGTTGAGCGACGAACAGGTGCTCGAGAACTTCGTCTTCACCGGAGGGAAGGTGGGCGATGAGATGCGGGTGGCGTTGCGTGGCCGGGACGCCCGGGAGTGGTTCGGCGTCGCGCCTCCCGATCTCTCGGTCATCGCTCGCGCGCGCGGGCCGGACTGGCTCTACTCCTACCTCGTTACCTTCTATCGGGATCCGGATCCGGCGCGACCCTTCGGCGTGAACAACCTGGTGTTCGAGGATGTGGGCATGCCACACGCGCTGTGGCCCCTGCAGGGCATCCAGTCGCTCGAGAAAGGAGAGCGCCCGGCCGGGGTGAAGTCCGAACATGCGCTGAGGCTTCAGGCGACGCAGGAAGGAGTGGCCCTGCATCGGGTCGTGCGGGACGAGTCCGGAGAGGAGACGAGGGTCGTGGATCGGCTCAGGGTCACCGTACCCGGCAGTCTCGGTGTGGGTCCCTTTCGCTCCGCCGCCCGGGACATCGTCAACTTCCTGACCTATGCCGGCGAGCCGGCCAAGCTGGTCCGATACCGCATCGGATTCTGGGTGCTCGGGTATCTGGTCGTCTTCTTCGTGTTTTCCTGGGCGCTCTACCGCGAGTACTGGAAGGACGTGCATTGAACCTGCCGCGTACCCAGGTGGACGCAGGCCCGCTTCGATCCTTCGCCGGAGGCCACATTCCGGAGTGACCCACGATGGGCTTGTTTGCCAATCGACGTTCGGTGATGTCGCTTTACTCCGATGCCACCGATGCTGCCTGCCACGCGGTGCGCTTCGTGCTCGCGGAGAAAGCGATCAACGTCGAGATAATGGACGTGGAGCCGGACAACCGTCCGGAAGATCTGAACGCACTCAACCCTTACGACACCATTCTCACCCTCGCCGATCGGGATCTCGTCCTCTATGAACCTCAAATCATCATGGAGTACCTCGACGAACGTTTCCCGCATCCCCCCCTGATGCCGGTGGATCCGGTCAGCCGCGCCAACAACCGCCTGTACCGCTACCGGGTCGAACGGGACATCTACTCGGTCATGAAACGGCTGGATCGGGGGGATACCGGCCCGGTTTCCGTGCAACGCAGGGCGCTTCGCGATCATCTGACCGCCATCGCTCCCGCCTTCTCGCAGAAGAAGTTCTTCATGTCGGACGACTTCACTCTGGCCGACTGCTTCGTCGCTCCGGTTCTCTGGCGCCTGCCCCACTACCAAGTCAGGCTGCCGAGCCAGACCAGGGACCTGCGCAACCTGCGCAGCTACGCGGATCGCATTTTCGAGCGCGAGGCATTCAAGGCCAGCCTCTCGGAGCTCGAGCGGGAGATGGGGGAGGGATACTGAGGTCCCCGCGATCCGTGGCGCCATCCCGTCCCATGACATCGAGCCGTCCGTATCTCATCCGGGCCGTGCACGAGTGGATATCCGACAACGGACTGACGCCGCAGATGCTCGTCGACGCCGAAGCGCAAGGGGTGGCGGTGCCCGCCCACTGCATACGCAACGGACGCATCGTGCTCAACGTATCGGCCAACGCGGTCCGGGGCTTCTGCATCGGCAAGGAGCGGGTGGAGTTCGACGCACGCTTCTCGGGGGTGAGCTTCCACGTGCAAGTCCCGGTTCAGTCGGTGCTGGCGGTGGTCGCGAGAGAGAACGGCGTCGGGATGTCCTTCCCCGAGGAGCAGAGCGCTCCTCCTCCTCCTGCGCCGCCGGGCGGAGAGTCCAGGCCGGCGCGGCCGGCGCTGCGCGTCGTCAAGTAGCTTCCGCTTCGAGTACACTTCCTCCCGGGATGAGATCGGGCACGGGAGCCGTCCCGGCATGATCGCGGTACAAGGTGGGCGACATCATTCGACGTACTCGAAGAGCTTGACCACCCGCTGCACCCCGCCGATCTTCCGCGCGATGTTGGTGGCCACGTCACCCTCGCTGCGACGGACCACGCCCATCAGATAGACGACTCCGTTCTCGGTGACCACTTTGGTGCGGGCCGCGATCTCGAAGCTGTGGCGTCCGAGCGCGGTCTTGATCCTGGCCGTGACCACGGCATCGCTCGAGCGCGTGAGCATCGAGCTCGGGGCGGCCACCGAGAGCTCGTTGTGAACCCGCCGCACCTTGTCCATGTTCTCCACCAGTTTCGTGATGCGACGGCGCAGATCTTCGCTCGGCGTCTCTCCGGTGAGGAGAAGAATGCCGTTGTAGCTGGTGGCGTTGATGTGGCTGCTCGGGCCGATGTCCTTGTTGCGCCGCAGCGCGGCGAGCGCCTTGAGCTCGATGATCTCGTCGTCGACGACGGTGCCGGCGCTGCGCCGGTCGGTTGCGGTTGCAACCCCCGCGACACCGGCGGCGCCCACCGCTCCGGTGCCCACCACGGCGGCGCAGCCCGGCAGCAAGGCCATGCACCCGGCGAGCAGAAGGAGGCGGATCTCGAATGAGCGGTGCATTGTCGTTCCTCCCGGAAGCCGGGGCCGAATCATACCCGCCGGACGATGCAGCTTCGATTGCCGGCTCCGAATCAAGAAGCGCGGGCGCGCAAGGGAAGGGCTACTCCGAAGGACGGACGCAGCCTCCCGGAGGGACTTCCCGAAGCCAGGCCGATGCATCGAGCGCGTGATAGGTGATGATCAGGTCGGCGCCGGCGCGTTTGATTGCGGTCAGGTTCTCGAGCGCGATCGAACGCTCGTCGAGCCAGCCTCGCGCACTCGCCGCCTTGACCATCGCGTACTCGCCGCTCACGTTGTACGCGACCATCGGCAGCTCCGGGTACGCGTCGTGCGTCCGCCGAATGACGTCGAGGTAGGCCAGCGCCGGCTTGACCATCAGGAAGTCGGCTCCCTCCTCGATGTCGAGCGCGGCTTCCTTGAGCGCTTCGCGCACGTTTCCGGGGTCCATCTGGTGGGTGCGGCGATCGCCGAACCTGGGCGCCCCCTGCGCGGCATCCCGGAAGGGACCGTAGAACGCCGAAGCGTACTTCACGGCATAGGACATGATCGGGATGTGCTCGTAGCCGTAGTCGTCGAGCCCCTCACGGATGCTCGCGACCATGCCGTCGATCATGCCGCTCGGGGCGACGATGTCGGCGCCGGCTCGCGCGTGGCTCACTGCGACCCGGGCGAGGACGTCGAGGGTCTCGTCGTTCAACACGTAGCCGGCCGGGAGCGCCGGATTCTCGTGGTTCAGCACGCCGCAGTGGCCGTGATCGGTGTACTCGCAGAGGCAGACATCGGTTATCACGAGAACTCCGGGCACTGCCTCCTTCAAGGCGCGGACGGCACGCTGAATGACGCCGCCGTCGTCGAAGTTCTCCCTGCCCACCGGATCCTTCGACGCGGGAACACCGAACAGGAGCACTGCGGCGACTCCCGCCGCCGCCGCCTTGCTCCCTTCCTCGACCGCCTGGTCGATGGAGAGCTGGCTGATCCCGGGCATCGACGGGATCGGATTGCGCACTCCGTTGCCGTGCACGACGAACATCGGATAGATGAAGTCGGTGGGAGAGAGCACCGTCTCGCGCACCGCCTCGCGCAGACGAGCCGAGTGCCGCAGCCGGCGCGGCCGGCGGCGCAGGCGGATCTCCCGTATCGTTGCGGCGTCCATGGCGAACCTCCGGGTCGGCTTTCCGGCATCATACGCGCATACGCCGGCCTTCTCCCTCACGGCGCCCATCCCGTCTCGCGGAGTCCGCACGGCTCCGCATCCGGGTTCGGCCGGCGCACCTGGATTCCCGCTTTCGCGGGAATGACGGGGACAAGCTTCGCGGGAATGACGGGGACAGTACCCGAGACCGGAAACAGCCCCCGATTCGAGCATCGTCATTCCTGCGCAAGCTTGTCCTCGCCCCCGCTCGGAGTCGGGGATCCATTGACTCTCTGTGACGCAGCACTCGCTGACCGATCCCGGATGCACGGCTCCGGCGTCGACGCGCAGGTCCGGCTCAAGGCTCGAACGCGTGCCGGATCCACTCGATCTCGGGATCGGCTTCGTCGCCCGACATGGAGATCACGTCAAAGCGGCATACGCGGTCCGCCCATCGCGGATGCTGCTGAATGTAGCGCGAAGCGGCCTTCACGATGCGGCGTTGCTTCGTTCTCCCGACCGTCTCGGCGCCGGTGCCGAAGGCGTCGCTGCGCCGGTAGCGCACCTCGACGAAGACGAGGGTATCCCGGTCCTGCATCACCAGATCGATCTCGCCGGCGCGACAACGGTAGTTGGACTCCAGGGGGTGCAGGCCCCGGCGGCGGAGCCAGAGTAGAGCCCGTCGTTCCGCCGCCGCCCCGCGGGCGGCCGCGATCGGTGCGCCCGGGCGCGGGCTCAAAGCGGATCCGGCCTCGGGTCCAGGGGGCGGGGAAGGCCGCTTTCGAAGCGGACCCACCTCAGGCTGCGGTGGACCCGCCCTCTCTCGTCGAGCCGGAGCCGCCCGGTGTAGCCCTCATGAAAGTTGTGGGGCGACTCCTCGAGGTGGCGCAGGCGCGTAACCAGAGCAAAGGCGTCGGCTCCGAACGCGTAGAGCCTCGGGTAAGCGCGCAGCCGCTCCGGCCAGAGAGCGGACAGGCGGCGACGCAACCGGGTGCCGTCGCGGGTGGCCGGGAGCACCATCGGCATGTCGCCGAACACGATGTCGTCGACGTCGCCGTCCGACTCCGGGTCGGGAACGCCGGTGTACACGTGAGAAGTGGAGTAGATGGGCACGCTGCCGGCCTTGTGGAACTCGAACTGCGGCCGGAGCTGGCGCAGTTCACGCGGAAAGCCCGCGAGGAACACGACATCGACATCGGTGCGACGGCGCGGCTCGAAATGCACCCTCCGGCCGAGCGTCTTTCTCAGGAGGTCCCGGCGCTCCGTGCTCTCGTCGATGTTCAGGAACAGCTCGACCGGGGCCGACAGGTCCGGGGGCTGCGAGTCCTCCTCGCCTCCGGTCGAGTAGGGCCGAGTCTCGACGATGCGTCCCCCGAGGCTCTCCCAGGCCGTCGAGAACGCGCGGGCCACTCGCGTGCCCCACTCGCCCTCGGGCACCAGCACTCCGGCGCGTGCGTATCCGTCCCGCCGCGCCCGCTTCGCGACCTCGTAGGCTTCCTCTTCCGGGGAGAGGGCGAACTGGTAGAAGTCCCGGGCCGGCGGCAGGTCGTCCTCGTCGGCGATACGGTTCAGCGCGAGCACGGGAAGCGCGGGGCGCCCGAGCCTCGCCGCCTCGCGGACCGAGGACTTCCGCAGCGGACCGACCACGAACTCCGCTCCTTCATCCGCGACACCGGCCAGGAGCGCTCCGACATCGGCGTCACTGGTGTCGCGGATGATGAGCGCGGGACGGTTCTCCGGGCTTCCGACCAGATACCAGGCCGAGAGGAAGCCGTCCCTGACCGCCCGCGCCGCGCCGGCGAAGGCGCCGCTCGCCGGCAGCAGCAGAGCCACTTTGGCCGGCGGCCTCGCAATGGCGAGCAGCTCGGCCGTCATCTCGGGTCCGGCGGAGTGGCCGGGAAAACGCGACTTCCAGACCTCGAGCGCCTTCTCGAAGCTCGCATGGTCGAATCTGAAGGCACGATAGAGGGTGGCGAGCTCGATCCACCCTCCGAGCCGGCTCGGCGGTGGGATGCGGGCCGCGTCGAGTCCGGCCGGTGTGACCTGGGCCAGCGCACTCCAGATGAACCGGCGATTCGCCTCCGCTGCGGCGGGGTCGAGGCCGAGCTCCTCGAGCGCCGTGCCCTCCCGGGCCGCGTCCAGGGGACGGCCGATGGAGAGAAACGCCGCCGCCCGGGTCTGCCTCATGCTGCGTGCGATCGACGGCGAAGCCTCGCGGAGGAGGGGTTCGGTGAGCAGGGCGAGGGCCTGCCGGGCGTCGCCGCGTGCGAGCACGAGCTCCGCCCTCAGCGCCGCGCGCTTCCTCCTTTGCGCCGCCGACGCATCGGTCCAGTCGCCGCTCTCGAGCGCCTCGAGGGCTTCGTCGGGCCGATTCCCGGCAATCAGCGCCTGGACGGCGTCGAGATCGTGCTCCTCCGCCGACAGGCCCCTAACCGCCAGGTCGGCTTCGCCTTCCGGGCGAGGAGGCGCTTCCACGCAGGCGGCGAGCGCTGCTGCCAGCAACAGCCCCGCGGCGGAACGGAAGATCGTGCTCATGGTGTCGGAGCCATTGTATCAACCCGTGCCCCGCCGCCAACGCGGCCCGTACTACGCTACCCTGCCCCCGACACGCCATCGCCCGTTGCTCGGACGCGGGGATGAAGTCCGGACCCGTCACCTCGTACCGCGATGGCGGGTCCGCTCGATGCATCCGCACGCGGAGGGCGCCCGGCGCAGGGCGTGCGTCCGGCCAGGGGTTCCGAGGCAGGAGGCGGATCCCGAAAGCGAAGTGAAGAGAGATGAGAAGCGGCGCGAGGGCGCGGCGAGCCCGGCGGGAGTCCTCTACGTCGTGGCGACCCCCATCGGGAACGCCGGCGACATCAGCGCGCGAGCGCTCGCGATCCTGCGCGAGGCGGACGGGATCCTCGCCGAAGACACTCGTCACAGCCGCCGGCTGCTGGCCGTCCACGGGATCCGGGCCCGGCTCAGCCCCCTGCACGACCACAACGAGCGCCGGATGGCGGCCCAAGTGGTGCGCCGCCTCGGGAAGGGAGAGCGCCTCGCGATGATATGCAACGCGGGGACCCCCCTGATCAGCGATCCCGGCCTGCACGTCGTGCGCCGGGTGCACGAGTCCGGCGGCACCGTGCTGCCGGTCCCCGGACCCTGTGCTCTGGTGTGCGCGCTCAGCGTATCGGGGCTCTCCACGGACCGCTTCGTCTTCGAAGGATTTCTGCCCGCGAAGCGCGCGGCCCGGCGCCGGCGTCTCGAGGATCTCCGGCGTGAGACGCGCACCCTCGTCCTCTACGAGGCGCCGCACCGGGTGGAGGAGACCCTGTCCGATCTCTCGGGGGTCTTCGGCGAAGGTCGGGAGGCGGTCCTCGCCAAGGAGCTCACGAAGCGCCACGAGAGCGTACGGAGCGGCACTCTGGAGGAGCTGCGCGTCTGGCTCGGTGCGCGGGCCGAGCACGCGCGGGGGGAGTTCGTGATCCTCGTCGGTGGAGCGGCCGAACGAGACCCGTCCCCTTCCCCGGTCGATGCGCGGGTCCTGCTCGCCGAGCTGATGAAGGACCTGCCGGTGAAGCGGGCGGTGGAGATCACGCGCCGACTCACCCGCCGCGACCGCAATCTGCTCTACCGCCTCGCGCTCGAGATCGCGGGCGAGGGTCCGGCGGAGGGAGCCGGCCTGTAAGCCGGGTTCTGTCGAGAGCAACCATTCATCTGGAATGCGCGTCGCCGCGCATCTCTAGCGACCTACCCGGGAGCGGCGCGGGCCACGCCTCCTCCGTACCGGCGTTGCGGTGACGGAGACGCTCCTCTATTTGGTCTTGCTCCGGGTGGGGTTTGCCCTGCCACCGGTGTTGCCACCGGCGCGGTGCGCTCTTACCGCACCTTTTCACCCTTACCCGCCGCACCCCGAGGAGTGCGGCGGGCGGTATCTTTTCTGTGGCACTTTCCGTGGACTCGCATCCCCCAGGCGTTACCTGGCACCCTGGCCCTGCGGAGCCCGGACTTTCCTCCGCCGGCGCGGGAAGACCCGCCTCCGGCAGCGACTGTCCGGTCGACTCCCGCGCCCCCGCAGTCTCGGGGCAGGACGGCTCCCGATCAAGTCCCTGATCCCGGTCAGGGCAGGGCGATCCCGGAGTCGGCGATACAGGGTGACCGGACGGAGCGACCCGATGTGCAATCCGTATGCCCGCCTGGTGACGAAAGAGAACGCGCGCACCGAGGCGCTGGCAGGAGCATCGCGTGATTGCGCCGATCGATCGCGCAATCGCCGCGGACGGCTTCGAGCAGCTTGTGGACGACGCTGGCCTCGAGAGGGCGCGGCAAGCCGTGCGCTCGCCCGCCGGATGCTCGGGGTACGCCATCGGACAAGTCGCGCGGGATTCTCCCGCTCCAGAAGAGGAACCGCAGGATGTTGCGTACATAGGGAAGACGCCAGCCGGCCCTTCCGGCGCAGCCGTCCAGGAAGGCGAAGATGGCTTCGGGGGTGACGGCGGCCAGATCGTCCACCGTGCCGGTGGCGGTGCAGCAGAACCCGATGATGCGCCGCAGCACCTTGCGGTGGACCCGCACCCGATTCCCGAACATCCCCTGGTGGTTCCTGAGCCAGCGGTCCAGTTCGGCGCAAAGCGGTTCTGGAGAATCAAGTGGTGGCGGTGTTGGCGTCGTCGGGACGATCACGCCGACATGAACGAGGTAGGCGGTGAAGCGACGCGTCGCCATGGCCAGTTCGCGCTCCATGTGGGACGTGCCCGTCCTCGGGCATGCGTCGGCGAGCTCTCTGATGACGTTCGCATCAAGCGCACAGGGCCCGAGGCTGCGGGCTTGCGCCTGGGTGCACAGGCGCCCGACCATGAGCCGGAAGCTCTTGACGGTGCGTACGGCGTAGCCCTGCGCGGTAAGCGATTCCAGGAATCGGCTACGGTGGAGGGACAGCCAGTGGGAGTCGGCCGGCGGGAGAGCCGACCGAGGGGGGTGTTGCGCCTCGGACCGACGAGGCACGAGAGCAAGACAGGAGTCGCGGGCTGCGTCCTCTGAACAACACGCACGCCTCGCCCACCGTAGACCCCGGACTCCGAACCCGTGATCGATGTCCATGCGGGGTGGACACCCACGTTCCCGGGAGCGCTTCGCACAGACTCGATTCGATCGCAACGATGAAGGCCAGGAAATGATTGACGGATTTCTCGCCGGGTTTTA
>CAYFYD010000138.1:0-8959 GCA_964347195.1 uncultured Ectothiorhodospiraceae bacterium | reverse complement strand
AGACGGCTTGCGGCTCAGGGTGAAGTCAGGCGCCAAAATGAGAATTGCTGGCCGGGCTGAGGATGGGGCGTAATCAGGAGAAAAATCGTGAATAATCGGGTTGCTCTCTCCCCACCGCAGCCCGGAAGAGGAGTCGTATACAGCGCACGCGGGCCGCGCATGGTGTACGTACCGTTCGCGGACGCATCCCAGGCCCGGCGCCGCCCGGCCCGCTGTCATCAGGATCATACGCAATGATCGCCAGCACCTTCGACGCCCTCGGCGCCGCCCGCGCCCTCGAAGCCGCCGGCATCGAGCGCCCCCACGCCGAAGCCATTGCCGAAGGGTTGCGCCGCGCCGCCCTCGCCGACCGTGACGAGCTCGCCACGAAAGCCGATATCGCCGCCGTGAACGGCCGCATCGCCGGGTTGAACAGCCGCATCGACGGGTTGAACAGCCGCATCGGCACCTTGCAATGGGTGGTCGGCGTCCAGTCGGCGATTACGCTCGCGACCTTCGCGATCGTCGCTGCGAAGCTGCTTTGAGCCGCGCTCACCGGCGCCCGGACCCTCGCCGAGGCTCAGGGCCTGCGCTCTCCCAGGTTCTCCTCGAGGAAGCGGCGGCAGAGCGCGGCCGCTTGGCGGAGCTTCTCCGGATCGCGGTAGAGGTCGTGGTGGCCGGTGCGGGGGATGACGGTCGCCCGCTTGCGCGGCGATGGTATGGCGTTGAACGCCGCCATCTCGAGATCCCACTGGGTGAAGTCGTCCTGCTCGGCCAGCACCATCAGGGTCGCGGTATCGACGAGCCGACTCACGTAGGGCGACACCGAGTACTCCAGCAGCAGCTCCGCTGACGCGACGGTATTGCGGTTCTCGTAGCTCGGGGCCTGGGTCTCTTTCAACATCCTGAACAGAGGCGGACTGCCCGGGAAGGGCCAAGTGCACAGTTCGTCGGCCGGATGCTCCGACGAGTGCTTCATGTACTCGTGCTCGCCGGTCGCGAATCGGTGCCGGCGGCTCGCGAGCACCGCCGCGCTCAGACGGCGAAACCCCATGGTGCCGTGAGCGCGCCGCATGGTCTCCAGACCCTCGACCACGGGAACGATAGAGATCACCGCTCGAACCCGCGGATCGACCCCCCCGACGATCAGCGAGTGCCCGCCGCTGTAGGAGATCCCCCATACCGCGATCCGCTCCGGATCGACTTCCTCGCGCCTCTCGATGAACGAGACGGCGTTGCGGTAGTCCTCGATCTGGCGCCACGGGTCGGCGTGCTGCCTCGGCTCGCCCGCGCTCCCGCCGAAGCCACGATAGTCGAAGATCAGCGACACGAAGCCGGCGGCGCGGAACACCTCCGCGTACTGCGGCTGCACCAGCTCCTTGACGTAGCACCACCCGCCCGCCATGACCACTGCCGGGAACGGGCCTGCGCCGTCGGGAACGTAGAGCAGCGCCTCGACTTCGATACCTTCGCTGTCGAAGGTGACGATGGATCCGGTCATCATTTTCCTCCTGGTCCACGTCCCCCGAGGGGGCAGGGCTCTTCAAAAATCGGCATGACGGCTTCGTACTCCGAGTTTCGGGATTGGTTGACCGGAATGGATTCCAGTACTTGCCGTGAAAACAGACTCGGGACGGGGGATGTACCGCGCACCCGGGAGAAGCGCCTTCGCGACGTCGGCCCTTGTCCAGGCATCTTCAATGCAGTGGCCATCGCCGAGAAGCGCAGTCCGGATCGCGCGGGGTTCAGTGGGTCGTCAGTCCGCCGTCGACCGAGAGGAGAGCTCCGGTGATGAACGAGGCGGCGGGCGAGGCGAGGAAGACGATGGCGGCAGCGACCTCCTCCGGCTGACCGAAACGCCCCAGCCGGTGACGCTCGCGCAACGGCGCGGCCTTCGACTCGTCGGCGCGGAGGTCGGCGTTCATCGGTGTCTCGATCACACCGGGGAGCACGCCATTGACGCGGACTCCGACCGGTCCGAGCTCGTAGGCAAGGGCCCGGGTCAGCGTAGCGAGCGCGCCCTTCGACGCGGTGTAGGCGACGTGACCGGGGGCGGCGCGATACGACTCGTAGGAGCACACGTTCACCACCGCGCGGGAGACGCCGGCGCTCCGCCGCGCCTCGATCGCGAGCCACCGGATCAGTCGAAAAGGCGCCTTGAGGTTCACGTCGAGGGTCCGCTTCCAGGCATCCGGCGAATGATCGAGCGCGGGGCTGCGCTCCAGAATCCCGGCCGCGTTGACGAGGACATCGACGGTGCCGGCACCGGCCTCCGAGGCCGAGCGGAACGCCGACTCGCACCCGGCGGCGGTGGAGAGGTCCACGGTGACGAAGCGATGGCCACCGCTGCCGACCTCGCCGGCCAGCTCGTCCAGGTGTCTCGTTCCGCGATCGACGGCCACGACGCTCGCACCCGCATCGACCGCCGCCAGGGCGGTGGCGCGCCCGATCCCGGACGCCGCGCCGGTGACGAGCCAGGTCTGACCGGAGAGGCTGGCCGTCATCACAGCACGAAGCCCCCGTCGACGGTGATCGTCGTCCCGGTGGTGTAGCTCGACGCGTCGGAGAGGAGATGCACGACAGTGTGGGCGATCTCCTCGGCGCGTCCCAGCCGGCCGAGAGGGATGCGGGTGGCGGCGCGCTCGCGCTCGCGCTCGGGCGTCATCTGCGATTCGATCACGCCGGGCGCGACCGCGTTGACCCGGATGCCACAGGGGGCCCATTCGACCGCGAGCACCGCCGTGAGCTGGCGCAGGCCGCCCTTGGACGCGGCGTAGGGCGCCTGCTCCGGAAACGCGACTTCCGCCTCCACCGAGCCGATGTTCACGATGGCGCCCGGCCTCGACCCGGCGATCCACGCGCGGGCGAACGCACAGGACAGCGCGAAGGGGGCGGTGAGATTCGTGGCCATCACCCGGTCGAAGGCGGCGTCGTCCTGCCCCCAGAGCGGAGCGAACAGGTCGATGCCGGCGTTGTTGACCAGCGCATCGGCGCCGCCGGCGAGATCGTCGCCCGCCTCGAGCAATCGTTCGCCGGTGTCCGGGCGGGTGACGTCGGCGGCGACGAGCGCGACCCGCTCGGCGTGGTCGCCCGCGTCACTGCGCAGGGAAGCGAGATCGCCGGGCGTCCTGCTCGTTGCCACCACCGACGCCCCCGCCTCGAGCATGCCCAGGGCGATCGCGCGTCCGATCCCGCGGCCGGCGCCGGTGACGACCACGCAACGTCGCTCGAGCGCGCCCGTCACCTGCGCCTCATCGCCGCGTCGAGGGCGTCGACGACCCGGGAGAGGTCGTCCCCGGTGTGCGCAGCGCAGAGCACCGCGGGGTGGATCGGCGGCCACAGCACGCCGCCCGCGCACACCCCCAGCAGGACGTCGGCCAGCGTGGCGAGGTCGCCGGAGAGGACCTCCCGGCGGGTGCGCGGCGGCGACTCGGTGAAGTGGAGCTGGAACACCGAGGCCACGCCGGTCACGAAGCCGCTCCCGTGCGCGGCGCAGACCTCGGCGAGGCCCGCGCGGAGCGCCGCGGCCAGCCGGTCCATGCGCTCCAGCACGGGCTCGCTCTCGAGCACGTCGAGGGTGGCGAGCCCTCCGGCCAGCGACAGCGGATTGGCGGTGAAGGTGCCCGAATGGAAGATGCGGCGGCTCTCGCCGTCGGGGCCGAGCACTTCGTCCATCACGTCCGCGCGCCCCCCGAACGCCGAGAGGGGCATACCGCCCCCGATGGCCTTGCCGATGCACGACAGGTCCGGGGTCACCCCCAGATAGCCGGGCGCCCCGCCGAGCCCGAGCCGGAACGCGGTGACGACCTCATCGAAGACCAGCAGCGCGCCGGCCTCGGAGGCCGCCTCTCGGACCGCCGCGGCGAAGGCGGGATCGGCGGGAACCGCCCCGCCGGAGGAGAAGGCCACGGGCTCCATGAACACCGCCGCGAGCTCATCGCCGTGGGCACGAATCCGCGCCCCCGCACCTTGGGGATCGTTGAAGGGCAGGATGACGACCTCGCGGGCGAGGCCGGCCGGAATGCCGCCCGAGTCCATCGCGGGCTCGGGCCGGCGGGCGGACCCGGGCGTGGTCCGCGATACCGAAGAGAACAGGAAGGAGTCGTCGGAGCCGTGAAAGTTGCCTTCGAACTTCGCGTAGCGGGTGCGACCGGTGTATGCCCGCGCCGCCCGCAAGGCCATCCGGTTCGCCTCCGACCCCGTGTTCGCAAAGCGAAGGCGCTCGAGATAGGGCATGTGGGAGCGGAGGCGTTCGGCGTACTCGCCTTCGAGCAACGTGGGCGCGAGCACCGTCCCGATGCGTTGCATCCGGCGTGCGACCGCCTCGACCACCCGGGGCTCGCAGTGGCCGAGCAGGACCGAGCCGGCGCCCATCAACAGGTCGACGTACTCGTTGCCGTCGAGATCCCGGACCCGCCCCTTCTCGGCGTGCTCGAGGAACACCGGGTACGGCGAATAGTACTTGGCGGCGCCCGACACCCCGGCCGGCAGGACGCCGCTCGCCGAGCGCCATGCGCGGCGGGACGCGGCGGTGCGACGCTCGAAGATTCGGCGGTTCGCCGAGCGCAGGGCCGCGGCATCAGCCATCTTCAACGTCCCGCTCGCGCGCGCAGTGCGCCCGTCGCGCCGAAGTCGACGCGGCCGTCGCCGTCGAGGACCACGCCGTAGGTGTCGCGGGCTCGGCCGGGGCTCACGTAGCCGGCCGCGACATCGGCGGCCACCGCCTGCGGGTCACGCTCGAGCGGATCACCGAACCCGCCCCCGCCGGCGGTCTCCTGGCGGACCACGTCGTTTCGTCGCAGGGGGATCCGGGACTGCTTCGCTCCGAACTCCGGCGACGCTTCGCGCTGGTCCGGCCCACCGGGATCGAGCGTGTAGGCGGCCGGCGCACCGTGGCGACCGCCGTAGAGCCCGAAGGGCGGGACCCTCACGCGGTTTCCCAGTATCGACAGCTCGCCCCGCTCGGCCAGCAAGCGATAGTCCCGGCGAACCGACAGGCCGCCCCGCCAGCGTCCGGCCCCTCCCGAGTCGGGTCGAAGCTCGTAGCGGTCGATGCGCACCGGATAGCGCATCTCGATCGCCTCGACGGGGAGGTTCCAGGTGTTGCCGATGATCGAGTACACGGCGCTCAGCCCGTCCCGGCCCTCGGTGGCGCCCCAGCCGCCCTCCGGGTACTCGTAGAGGACGAAGCGCTCGCCGTCGCCCCCCCATCCCGACAGAAAGAGGTTGTTCGACGAGCCCTGGTCGCCGCACATGACCCGGGGACAGGCGCCCTCGACGCGAGGGATCTTCGACAGGGCGTTGAAGACCGCGTTGTGGATCACCGACGTGATCTCGTTGCCGCCGGTACAGGCCGCCGGGAAGCGGGGGTTCACGATCGTGCCCTCGGGGGCGATGATCTCGACCGGCCGGTAGCAGCCGTCGTTGGGCAGGATGTCCGGGTCGGTAGCGGCCTGGATGGTCATGTAGACGCCGGAGGCGGAGTACCCCAGCACGCTGTTGAGGGGGCCGTCGACCTGGGGGTCGGTGCCGGTGAAATCGGCGACCAGGCCGTCGCCGGCGACCTCGATCGCGACCCGGACGGTGCGGGGAACATCGGTGATCCCGTCGTTGTCCATGGAGTCTTCGCCACGGTAACGGCCATCCGGCCAAGTGGCGATGATCGCGCGCATGCGGCGCTCGGAGTCGTCCATGACGGTCTCCATGCACGAGCGCAGCGTCTCGAGGCCGTGGCGCTCCACGAGCTCGACCATGCGCACCGCCGCAGTCAGGTTGGCCGAGAGCTGACTCATGAGGTCGGCGCGCGTCTGGCGGGGCAGGCGGACATTGGCTTCGATGAAGCGCATGACCTCCTCGTCGAGATCGCCTCGCTTGACCAGCTTGACGGGAGGGATGCGCAGGCCCTCCTGGAAGTTCTCGGTCGCCTGCGCGTAGAAGCTGCCCGCGACGCTTCCGCCGATGTCGAGATGATGCGCCCGGTTGGCGCCGAACCCGATCACCTCGCCCCGAAGGAAGATGGGGGTGACCAGGGTGATGTCGGGCAGGTGCGAGCCCCCACGGAAGGGATCGTTGAGGACCACCGAGTCACCCGGCTCGAGGCGCTCGATGCCCGTTTCATCGAGGGCATAGCGCACCGAGTAGGGCAGCGACCCGAGATGGATCGGCAGGAACTCCCCGTGGCTGACGAGCCGGGCCTGGTGGTCGAAGACCGCGCACGAGTAGTCGTTGCCCTCGTTGAAGATCGGAGAGCTCGACGTCTGTCGCAGCGTGATGCCCATCTCGCGGGCGGCCGCGGCGACTCCCTTGGCCACGATCTCGACGGTGATGGGGTCGGGAGACGCGCTCATATCTCGATGATCAGCGATCCGGTGGAATGCACCACGCTCGTACAGCCGGGGGGCAGGAACACGGTGGCGTCGATCTGGTGGACCACGCAGGGCGACGCCAGGGTATCCCCCGCGCGCAGATCACCGCGAACATGGACCGGTACCTCCGCCTCACCTCCATCGGGCAGGTACACGACCCGGCGGGAGCGAGGCTCCGGCGAGCGGTCCTCGCGTCGCCGCAGGCGGAGCTCGACCTTCTCGGTCGCGCCGACCCCCGTGACCCGGACGTTGACCACCTCGACCAGGTCGTCGTCGAGCGCATGGCCGTACCGGCGGCGATGCGCCTCGTGGAAGTCGGCGATCGCCGAGCCCAGCGCCTGCGCCGACACCCGGAGCGTCCCGACCGGGACGGTCATCTCGTAGGCTTGTCCGACGTAGCGCAGGTCGAGGGCGAGCCGGCACTCGCGGGCGGACTCCGAGACACCGTCGAGGATGAGCTCCGAGTCTGCGCGCTCGACCAGGTGATCCACCAGCGTGCTCAGCTCCCGAGGATCCAGCCCCTGAAGGCGGGCCGGGAACGCCTCGACCACCTCGTGGCGCACATCCGAGTCGAGAATGCCGAGCGCGGAGCTGCACCCCGGAACCGGCGGCACCACGACCCGTCCGATGCCCAGTTGGCGGGCGACCCCGACCGCGTGGGCCGGACCGGCGCCGCCGCAGGCAACGAGCGCGAAGTCGCGCGGGTCCCGGCCCCGCTCCACCGAGACCGCTCGCAACGCATGCACGATGTGGGTGTCGACGAGCCGCACGATCCCGGCGGCCGCCTCCATCACGTCGAGCCCGAGCGGCGCGGCGACGCGGGTCTCCACCGCTTCGCGGGCGAGAGCGCGGTCGGGCACGATCTCTCCGCCGAGCGAGAAGGCCGGGTCGTAGATGCCGAGCACGAGCTGCGCGTCGGTGAGCGTCGGCTCCGCCCCGCCCCGCCCGTAGCACGCCGGCCCGGGGTCCGAGCCGGCCGAGCCCGGCCCGACGCTGAGGCGGCCGAACTCGTCGACTCGCGCGATGCTGCCGCCGCCGGCCCCGATGGTGTGGACATCGATCGTCGGACAGGCGACCGCGTACCCGCCGATGCTGAAGTCCACGCGCGTGTCGGGAACGCCTCCGAGTACTCCCGTCACGTCGGTGCTGGTGCCTCCCATGTCGAGCGCGAGCAGGTTCGGGGTGTCGACGAGGCGCCCCAGGCCGGCCGAGCCGATGGCGCCGCCGGCCGGCCCCGAGAGCAGGGTGAGGATCGGAAGCTCGGCCGCGCGCTCCGGCCGCACCAGCCCTCCGGTCGACTGCATGACCCGTAGCCGGGCGGCGCCGATGCTCGACTCGATGTCGCGTTGCAAGCCGCGGAGATAAGTGCGCATGAGCGGGGTCAGATAGGCGTTGAGCACGGTGGTGCTCGTGCGCTCGAACTCCCGATGCAGGCGCAGCACGTCCGATGAGAGGGAGATGTCGCCCGCGAGCTCGGGGAGCTCCTCGGAGAGGATCTCCCGGACCCGCTGCTCGTGTCGCGGGTTGCGAAAGGAGAAGAGCAGACACACCGCGATGCTGGTCGCCCCGCACTCCCGGACCCGCCGGGCCGCGTCGCGTACCTCGTCCTCGGCCAGATCGATCGCCACCGTGCCGTCGGCCGCGGTCCGCTCGGTCACCTCGAAGCGGCGCTGGCGGGGCACGAGCGGCAGAGCGATCTCCTCGTAGAGGTCGAAGAGCTTCTCTCGATGGGTGCGCCGGATCTCCAGCACGTCCCGGAATCCGGCGGTGGTGATGAGGGCGACGCGGGCGCCGGATCGGGTGAGCACCGTGTTGGTCGCGAGTGTCGTGCCGAACCCCACGTAGCGACAGCCGCCGCCACCGAGCTTTCCGAGAGCGGCGAGTAATCCCGCCGTCGGGTCCGGATGGGTCGTCAGCGCCTTGGCGTGAACGAGCGAGCGGGACTCCGGATCGATCGACACGACATCGGTGAAGGTACCGCCGACATCGACCGCGATCCGCCGTGCCACCGGCATCAACGTGCCTCGTCCATCGCCAGCAGCCCCAGGCTCTGGCGGACTCTGCGTTCGAGCAGGCGCTCGTCTGCGATCATCCCGGCCTCGAGCTCGGAGGAGAACGGGATCGGCACCGCGGCGCTCGCCGCGCGCAGCGGCGCTGCGTCGAGCTCGTCGCGGCAGCGGGCCGTGACCGCGGCCATGACCTCCCCCGCCCCAGCCCCCGCGCTCGACCGACTCCTGAGCCACGACCAGCCGGTGTCTGCGCGCTCGTTGCTTGCTGCAATAACAAACAGATTGTTCGATGTATCGAGTAGTGATTCTTTCCATCATCCTCGGACAGTGTCAAGGGTTCTCGAGCAGGGCCATTTCATGCCGTCGTGGACGGCGTTGGTAACCCCCCCGGTGCGCCTTCATTCGCCCTGCTCACCCCTCGGTTGCAGGCATTCCGCGTCACCGAGCGCCCCGAATCGTCCATGGGCGCCCTCCCGCCGGTCCCGAGGCACGGGTCGAGACGCAGCATGAAATGATCCTGGTTCTCGAGAGTGGTTTCGTACAACGAACAAGCAGGGCTCTTCGAAACTCGGGGTTCGGGGTTCGTTGATCGGAATGGATTCCCGC
>CAYFYD010000137.1:0-8994 GCA_964347195.1 uncultured Ectothiorhodospiraceae bacterium | reverse complement strand
GGTAGGGGGTGCGGGCCGGGCCCCCGGCCCCGCGCGCCGCCGGCCCCCGCGACCGCTCCCGCCGGGTGGACTCGGACTCCGGTCCGGTGTTCGTGCACGTGTTCAACCCGCCGCTCCGGCTCGTGGTGGTGGGAGCGGTCCACATTGCCCAGGCCCTCGTGCCGATGGCGGCGATGGCGGGCTACGAGGTGGTGGTCGTGGACCCGCGGCGCTCCTTCGCGAGCCGCGAACGATTCCCGGAGGTCGTTCTGGTGGACGAGTGGCCGGACGATGCGATCGCCATGCTCTCCCCGGACTCGCGCACGGCGCTGGTGACCCTGACCCACGATCCCAAGCTCGACGATCCGGCCCTGCTCGCCGGCCTTCGCACTCCCGCCTTCTACGTCGGGTCCCTGGGCAGCCGCCGCACCCACCGCACCCGCCTGGAGCGCCTGCGGGAGAGGGGCTGCGAGGAGCGCGCGCTCGCCCGCATCCACGCGCCCATCGGCCTCGACATCGGTGCGCAGTCCCCGGCCGAGATCGCGGTCGCGATCCTTGCCGAGATCACCGCGGTCTCGAGACGGGGCGGGGAGTGAAGTTCGGTCCTCTTCCGCCCGAGCAGGCGCAGGGGGCGTTGCTCGCCCACTCCCTGCGCGCCGGGGGAATCACCATCAGGAAGGGCCGCGCCCTCGGTCCCGAGGACCTGCGGGCGTTGCGCGGCGCCGGAATCGATCGGGTGACGGTGGTGCGCCCGGAAGCGGGAGATCTCGACGAGAACCGGGCGGCGGCGGCCATGGCCGTGCGGCTCTCGGGGGAAGGGACCGCGTGCTCCACTCCCGTCAACGGCCGGGTGAAGATCTTCGCGGAGCGGCCGGGGCTCGCCGCGATAGACGAGTCCCGGGTGCACGAGGTGAATGCCGCGGGCGAGAGCCTGGCTCTCGCCACCCTGGCGCCCCTGACCCGGGTGGAAGCGCGCCGGGTGGTGGCGACGTTGAAGGTCGTGCCCCTCGCGCTGGGAAGGGAGGAAGCGGTCGAGCTGGCGGAGCACCTCGCCCCGGCGGTGTCGGTCCGTGCCTTCCGCCCTCTGCGAGTCGCCCTCCTTCAGACCCGGGCCGAAGGCACGAGAGCGTCTCTCCTCGACAAGACCCGCACGGTGACGAGGGCACGGGTGGAGTCGTTGGGCGGAACCCTGTCGAGCGCACTGTGCTGTGGGCACGACGAGGCGGCGGTGGCGGAGGTCGTCTCCGGTCTCCGCTGCCCGAACCTCGACCTGCTGCTGGTGATCGGTGCTTCGGCCACCGTGGACCGGCGGGACTGCGTGCCGTGCGGCATCGAGAAGGCGGGGGGCGTGGTGGAGAGACTCGGCATACCGGTCGACCCGGGACACCTGAGCCTGATCGCCCGGTGCGGGGACCTGAGGGTGCTGGTGGCGCCGGGCAGCGCCCGTTCCGCCCGGCGCAGCAGCTTCGACCTCCTGCTCGAGCGCTTCGCGGCCGGGGTGCCGGTCGACTCCCGCAGCATCGCCGCGCTCGGCGTCGGGGGCCTCGAAAAGACCCTGCACGCGGCGCCGGACGCGGCCCCGGGCGGGCGCCGTTGCCCCCGGGTCGCGGCCCTCGTGCTCGCCGCCGGGCAGTCCCGGCGCATGGGCGCGGTCAACAAGCTGCTCGCGACCGTCAACGGCGTTCCGATGCTCGAAGGAGTGGTCAGGGAGGTGCTCGACTCCCGGGTCTGCACCGTGCACGTGGTGACCGGCTCCGATCGGGACCGCGTGGAGTCGGCGCTCGAGGGCCTCGACGTTCGCCTCGTCCACAACCCGCGCTTCGATCAGGGCATCAGCACCTCCATTGCGGCGGGGCTCTGTGCTCTTCCGGAGGACGTCGAGGGCGCTCTGATCTGTCTCGGCGACATGCCGAAGCTGTCGGCGCGGATCCTGGACCGCGTCATCGCGGCCTTCGATCCACACCGGGGAGCCGAGGTCTGCGTGCCGACCTGTCGGGGCAAGCGGGGGAACCCCGTGCTGTGGTCGCGGAGATTCTTTGCCGAGATCCGAGGTGTTCGAGGCGATGTGGGGGCGCGCCACCTGATCGGTGAGCACGAGGACGTAGTACGCGAGGTGCCGATCGACGATGCCGCCGTGCTCTTCGACGTGGACTCGCCGGAGGCGCTGGCCCGCGCCGCGGGGCGGGGCGGGTCCCGCTCGTCGCGTGCCCGGTAGCCATCGGACGCAGGAGCCGCGGCGTCGTGATTCATGACGGAAGCGATCAGTCCGAGCGGGTCGAGGCCGAAGCATCGGACGCAGGACCCGTGGCGTCGTGAGCCATGACCTCTACCATCGGGCGATCCTGGATGCCGCCGCCGCGGCGGTCGGGGCGGGAAGTCTGCCTTCGCCCCACGGTCGGGCGAGCGTCGACAATCCGCTGTGCGGAGACCGGGTCGATGTCGAGGTGTGCCTGTCGGGCGCCCGGGTCTCGGCGCTCGCCCACCGGGTTCGGGGCTGCGTGCTCTGCGAGGCGGCGGCGTCGCTGATCGGCGAGTGCGCGCTCGGGGCCACCGCCCCGGAAGTCGCCGAAGTGAGCAGCAAAGTGAACGCGATGCTCGAAGGCGCCGGCGCGGAGTTCGAGCCGCCCTGGGAGTCGCTGCGAATGTTCAGCCCCGCGCGCGACTTCCGCAGCCGTCACGAGTGCGTGACCCTCGCCTTCGAAGCCCTGGCCGCCGCGCTCGCGGACGCCGAAGGGCGGCGGGAAAGCGGCTCCGGTGCTCAGCCTCCACTTCTGGCCGAGCGCCTGCCGCGGCCGCCGACCGCAAAGCGGTGAACGGACGTATTCCCCCGAGCCACTTCGACATAGTCATCACATCGCCGTTCCCGGCCACCACATGGTCATTCCCGCGGAAGCGGGAATCCACGCCGCTACCTCGTCATTCCCGGCCACTACATCACCGTTCCCGGCCATCACATCGTCATTCCCGGCCGCCACCTCGTCATTGCCTTGGTGAGCGGGAATCCACGTCACTACCCGCCCTTGCACGTCTCTCGGTCCGTGCACCCGCGCTCCAAGGCGTCTCGACATCCTCGCCACGAAGCTCAGGTAGAGAAAGTGCGCGCTAACCGCTCTCCTGCCGCTCCGGGAAGCCGGATACGGTGCGGATGTGCGCGCGGATGGAGCCGCTGCTCTCGCGATGCTCGATCTGCACCGGCAGGTAGCCCAGAGCCGGGGCGAACCAGAAGGTCGTCGTACGCTCCGAGTCCGGCTGCGCGCGCTCCACGACCACCGTGTCGAACTCGCCGAGCGCGGTCGAGATGCGCTGGCGCCCCCGGTGATGAAGGCGGTAGGTCTTCAGCTTGCCGCCGTCCGCGACCTGGTAGCTCGACGGCTGCGCACCGGAGGCGAGCTCCCCCATGAGAGCGAGGATCTGGCTATGCCGATCGAAGGTGGGATCGGGGACCGCCATGTGCCAGGTCTCGCCGTCGACGTGGTTCGTCACCCGTCCTGCGTCCCAGTCGAATACGACCACGACGTGGCGTTCCTTGTTGCCTTCCCGCCGGTAGTCGTAGCGCAGGGAGCGGATTCGCGCTCCGGTGCGTTCCCAGACGCTGCGTTCCCGGACTTCCTTCCTGCCCAGCAGGGTCGCGACGCCGGTGGAGCGACTGACGGTCGTGTACTCGAATCGCCCCCCTCCCATCGGAGAGAGGGAGATGCGCGTCGTCCCCACCTCGAATTCACCCGCGTGGAGAGTGTAGTGCGCATCGAAGCGATCGGGGAACGCGGCGGCTGCCGCGACCCATGCGACGAGGGGGATCGCCAGGGAAAGCGCCCGCACGAGCATCATTTCGCGCGCATCCCTGTCGGTCGGGACCCGGGGGAAGGAGCGGCCCGGCCCTGCGCGGCCACCCCGCGCATCGCCCGCTCGACTTCGTCCGCGTCGCCGAGATAGCGGCTGCCGCACGCGTGGAGCGATTCGTCGAGCCGATAGACCAGGGGTACTCCGGTGGGGATGTTGACCTCGAGGATCTCGCGGGCCGACAGACGCTCGAGGTGGGCCACGATCGCTCGCAGCGAGTTGCCGTGGGCCACGACGACCACCCGCCTGCCTCCCCGGATCTCCGGAACGATGTCCTCTTCCCAGCAGGGCAGCATGCGCGTCATGGTGTCCATCAGGCATTCGGTGCGAGGGAGGAGGCTGGGGTCGATGTCCCGGTAGCGCCGCTCGTGGCCCGGAAATCGCTCGTCTCCGGGATCGAGTGCCGGGGGCGGTACATCGTAGCTCCGGCGCCAGAGCAGGACCTGCCGCTCACCGAAGCGGGCGGCGGTCTCCGCCTTGTCGAGCCCCTGCAGGTCTCCGTAGTGCCGTTCGTTCAGGCGCCATCGCCGGTGCACCGGCACCCACATCAGGTCCATTTCGTCGAGGACGAGCCAAAGGGTGCGGATGGCCCTCTTCAGCAACGAGGTGTAGGCGACGTCGAAGGTGAAGCCCTCGCGCCGCAGCCGTGCCCCGGCGTCGCGCGCCTCCTGGCCCCCCTTTGCGGTCAGGTCGACGTCCGTCCAGCCCGTGAATCGGTTCTCTCGATTCCACCGGCTCTCTCCGTGACGAAGCAGGACCAGGTCGATCACCGCCGGCGAGCGCCGTCACGTCCACGGGGGACGGAGGGCGGCGCTCCCTGCGCGGGCCCGCCCGGAATCGACGAGGCGGCGGCTCCACCATCGCGAGCCGCGCTGCCCGCTGCCGCCCCCTCCCTCCGGCGGATCCGGTCGCCGGGCGGCCGGAGCGGGCGTGGGGAGCCCGTCGCCTCCTTCGCGGGCACGAGGCGGGCACCGGTGCGGAGCGGTTTCCGAAGAGCTATTCGAGCCAAGCGTTTACCGTTGCGACGTCTTGTTCGGACAGGGTGCCGGCGAAGCGCTTGAGGCGGAGCACGTCGAGAATGTAGTCGTAGCGGGCCACTGCGTGGTCGCGCTTGGCCCCGAAGAGGTCCCGGTCCGCATTCAGCACGTCCACCGAGGTGCGGGTGCCGACCTGGAAGCCTACATCGATCGCCTCCTTCGCCGAGGTGGCCGAACGCACCGCCTGGGCGAGAGCCTGGACCCGGGAGATCCCCGACTTCACGCCGAGAAACGCCTCTCGGGTCTGCCGCTGCGCGTTGCGCTTCGCGGCTTCGTGCTCTTCCAGGGCCTGCTGGTGGAGGTGGAGGCCCTCGCGGGTCGAGGACAGCACCCGTCCCCCCTGGTAGAGAGGGAGTCGGAGCTTGAGCTCGAGCAGGCCGCGGCTGCCGTCCGTGCGTATCGCGTGAAAGCGGCTGCCCGCGTTCCGGGTGTATCTCGCTTCCAGATCGACGGTGGGCAGACGCTCGGATTCCCGGAGGCGGATCTCCTCCTGGGCGTAGCGGGTGGCGAGCTCCGCTTCGTTGACGTCCAGATTCTGGCGCAGTCCGAGCTCGGTCCACTGGTCGATGCTGGCCGGCTCCGGCACCACGAGGGGCAGCTCCCGGCCGAGGCGGGCCAGCTCGTGGTGATACTCGCCGGTCACTTCCCTCAGAGCCTCCCGAGCGGTATCGAGGTCGTTCTCGGCCGCGATTACCTGGGCGCGGGCCCGGTCGAAGCCGGCTTTCGCCTCCTCGACGTCGGTCGCCGCGATGAGGCCGACTTCGAAGCGTTGCCGGCTCTGCTCGAGCTGCTGGCCGAAAGCCTCCTCCGTCGCCCGGGCGAAGGACAGCTCGTCGGCTGCCCGCAGCACTCCGAAATAGGCTTGCGAAGCGCGCAGCATCAGGTCCTGGCGCGCGGACGCGTAGCGCAGGTGGGCCTGATCCAGCAGGATGTCGGCCTGGCCCAGGGCGATGCGCAGCGCGCCCCGATAGACGGGCTGATCCAGCGTGAGCTCGATGACGTTGCCGTAGTCCGACTCGTCGTCGGCGCTGAGATTGAAATTGGCGTGGATCTTCGGCAGCAACGCGGCCCGCGACTGTGACGGCCTCTCGAGCGCGGCCCGGTTCGCGGCGGCCGCCGCGAGAAAAACCGGATCGTGGACAAGGGCCAGCTCGAAGATGCCCGACAGGTCTTTGCCGGCGGCCGGTGCCCCCACCAGCAACGCCGCCAGGAGACCGAGACCTCGCGCAAAAGCGGTCTTGTTTCTTGATCGCACTGCCTGTGCCTCCGTTATGGTTGTCAGAAGTCGAAACGCGGCGGCGGGCCCGCCCCGGTGAGGGGTGGAACGACGGTTTCGAACAGGCTCTCCGTGTCCCACTGCCGACTCGAAGTGCGGGTGACGAGGCGTGCTTCCATCGTCGGTGCCTGACCCACTATCGCGAACAGGCGTCCTCCGACCTCGAGCTGCTCGAACAGCGCCCGGTCCAGCTCGTAGACCGAGCCGGTGAGAACGATTGCATCGTAGGGGGCACCGGCCCCCGGCCACCCGAGCCGGCCGTCTCCGACCTCGAGCGTTACATTGTAGACCCCCTGGGCGGAGAGTATCCGGCCCGCCCGCGCACTCAGCTCGGCCGATATCTCGATGCTGGTGACATGACGGGCGATGGCCGCGAGCAGCGCCGCCAGGTAGCCGCTTCCGGTCCCCACCTCGAGCACTGCGTCCCGCGCCCCGAGCTGCAGGGCCTGAAGCAGCCGGGCTTCCTCCCGGGGCAGCAGCATCACCTGCCCCTCCGGGAGCGGTATCCGGACGTCCGCGTAGGAGAACGCGCGGTACTCCTCGGGCACGTAGGCATCGCGCGGGCAGCGTTGAAACAGCCCCAGGACCTCGGTGTCGAGCACCTCCCAGGGCCGAATCTGCTGCTCGACCATGTTGAATCGTGCTCTCTCGATGTCCATGGGGCGTCTCTCGCCTCGAGTCCTCGCTCCGCGCGGCCGCATCCGTACTCGGTCAGAGCACCTGGATTCCTGCTTCCGCGGGAATGACGGAGAATAGTACCCGAGACAGGGAATAGCCCCCGATTGGAGTATCGTCATTCCCGCGGAAGCGGGAATCCGTTGATTTTTCAGGACGCAACGTTCGTTTGTGTCGATCACGGATGCGCGCGGCCGCCGGCCCGGTCTCTTGCGTGTCCGGGGAGCTAGTGCGTCGCCTCCGGCGCGCCGGCCGCGGCGCCGCGCCCCGGCACGCCGGCCGCGGGCTCGGGGCCGGGCTTCGCCTCCGCGCACCGCACCGCCTCGCCGGGGGCGTCCCGCGATGCGCTCCTGCCCGAGGGGTCGGCGAAGCGGCTGTTGAGGGCCTGTACGTATCGGTCGGCGTCCTCGAGCACCCGCGCGATCTTTCTCTTCGCGGGGGCTCCCCAGCCCGCCGGTCGCGGGTTCAGGGACCAGCGCCAGGGTGAAATGTTGTAGTCGAAGGCGTTCTGCACCCACTGCCGCACCCCGTCGAGCTCGGGCCGGCGCCGCAGCCCCGCACGCACCGTGCCCGCCGCGATCCGGCGCACGACGAAGTGCAGGTACAGCGCGCCACCGCCCAGCGCGACGAGCACGAAGCCGAGCGCGAGGGGATGGGCCCGCAGGACCTGCCACCAGGGGTGTTGGAAAGCGAAGCCCGTCCAGTGGCCGGCCGCAACGCTCCACGCCAGAAAGGCGACGACGACGGTCCCCAGCAGGAGCCCGTCGATCGACCACAAGCGCCGCCGCCACAGGGTCTTGGCGCGCGACACGGCGGGCATGATCCGCTCCTCGATCGAGCGCGCCGCTTGTTCCAGCACCCCGATGATGCGGTAGGCGCGCTCGACTTCGACCTGGTTGAGGCGGGCGTCGATCTCCGCCATGTCCTCTTCGCGCTTCTCCTCGAAGCGTTGCCGCAACTGGGGGTCCTCGATGTGAATCGCGGCGTCCGGCGAGTACAGGCGATAGAAGCGTCCCGCCGTCAATCCCTTCTGGGCAAGGGCCCGGTGCCACGCCGCGAACACCTCCTCGGGATTGTCCTCGCGGGCGGCGTTGTCGATCTGGTTCAGGATGTAGAGGAACTTGTTCGAGTCGGGACGGTGGATGGTATCGGCCACGAGGTGCTGAAGGGTGTCCTGCATCGCTCCCGGCTCCGGATGGCGGGCATCGAAGAAGACCAGGACGAGGTCCGACAGGTCCATGATGTGGTCGGTGATGCGCAGGGTGGAATTGCGCTGTTCGTCGGCGTCGAAGCCGGGGGAGTCGATGAAGATCTTGCCCCGCAGGCGCTCGGAGGCGCTGGTCCTGAGCTGAAGGTACACGTCGATCCGGGGACCTTCTCCCGGCGCGGCCTCATCGATCGCAGTGCTGATCTGGTAGAAGGGAAAGCGCGGGTCTCCGTCCAGGGCGCGACCCGGAAGGGTGCGGCTCTCGCCGCCACTGCCGTAGCACAGCACCGTGAACTTGTCGTCGACCGCCTGGTTGCCCGTCTTCTGCAGCTTCTGGCCGAGATAGCCGTTGAGGAAGGTCGACTTTCCCGAGGAGAAGGTGCCGAGGACGGAGATCATCGGCCACCAGGGCACCCGGGTGGCGAACGACTCCACCCGGCTCAGCATGCCGAGCCGGTGAGCGACCCGGTCGAGCTCCCGGAAGCTCTTCACCACGTCCAGCAGGATGGGGTTCTCCTGCGCGAGGTGTTCCTGGAGCCTCGCCATGCGCTGGGCGAGCGTGGCCGATTGTTCCGACGGGTCCGGCATCGAGGATTCCACTTGGCCTTTCTCCCGATTCTAACCCGGAACCACCGCCGAACGAGCGTGGTCGCGCCGGCCGCCTTCCGAGCGGCGTGGTGGGGCGCGGGCGACCCCGGGGCTCGGGGCGGTCGGCGGGGTCTCGGGACCCGAAGCGCGGGGCGCCCGCCCTCGTCGCGGGTGCGGCGCCGCGGACGCCCCGGAGCGCCCGGTTCAGGATCGTACCCAGTGCCCCGACCGGCCGCCCGACTTCTCCATGAGGCGCACGCTCTCGATCGTCATCGCGCGGTCCACCGCCTTGCACATGTCGTAGACGGTGAGCAGCGCCACCTGCACCGCGGTGAGCGCCCCCATCTCCACTCCGGCACGGGAGACCGTCTCGACCCGGGCCGTGCAGAGCA
>CAYFYD010000136.1:0-9009 GCA_964347195.1 uncultured Ectothiorhodospiraceae bacterium | reverse complement strand
CCGCACGGGTCTATCCTGGCATCCTGCTCACGGGCGACGCTCTGCTGCGCAGGGTGGCCACGGAAAACGGATTGCGGGTACACGGCGTGCTCTGGGTGGTCGATGAGCTCGAGGCCGCAGCGGTTTGCGGCAGATCGCTTCTGAGTCGGGCGCTCGAGGCGTGGCAGTCGGACGAGACGGTGTTCCTTCCCCCACACGAAATTACTACGCGGCTCGAGTATCTGGCGGAAGTGGGGCCACGGCGCAGGGGGCGACGGTGAACGGGCAGACGCTCGGGCACTCGATCGTGGTGGGTTTTTCGGCGGATGAGCAGGGCCGGTACTGCTGCGCTTGGCGCTTCGCGATGTTGAGCGCCAGCGGCTTTGGAAGGTTGACGTCGCGGTCGGTGGACGGCGATGGGCGGTCTGGCGTGTCTCGTCGACATCGAACCAGTAGAGCGCCCGTCCGATGGCGAGATGCCGCTGGAGCTGGATCATGTCTCCGATCTGGCCTATATTGCGTTCCCCAATGTAAACAGCAACCTACGGTGGAAAACTGGTTCTCGACCTGATGATGACCTGTTGGCAAGTTGTGGATTCGGGGAGGTTCCATGCAGTCGGGTAGTGACACCGCGACTCCCGAGTGGGAGAGGTTGAGGAAGCTGGTGGGCGAGCTGTGTCTCACCACCGACCATTCCTACACATTGAGTACGGGCTCGCAGTCCAACTTCTACTTCGACTGCAAGAAAGCCATGCTGGAAGGAGAATGTCTCAGTCTTATCGCAAGAGCGTTTCTGGGGAAGGCCAGGGAGCTCCGTCCCAGCCCGCAGGCCATTGGGGGCCTCTCAATGGGTGCGGATTTCATCGTCGCGGCGGTCATCCAGCACGCATACGAGAGCGGTCAGACCATGACCCTGGGATCGATCGTTCGCAAAGAGCCAAAGCGCCATGGAACGAGAAGCAGGATCGAGAACCTGCTGGAGGGCGGCACCCGCATCATGGTCGTCGACGATGTAATTACCAGCGGTGCCTCTACGGAAACCGCGTGCGAAGAATTCACGAGCGCCGGGTATGAGATAGTGGGCATCGCGTCCCTGATTGACCGGGAGGCCGGAGGCAGCGAGAAGCTGGCGAAGAAGTATCGATGTGATGTAAAGACGATCTTCAAGAAGCGCGACTTTCCGGAAATCACTACCGGTGCTCGCCGATCTCCGGAGCAAACTGCTCTCGGCGCTTGAGTGTCCTCGTCTGTATCGAGACCTCCTCACGGAGATCGAAGACCGTTGCATTCAAACCCTCGAGCGTTGTCGGCCCCAGGTGCCCACAGGAGCGCGTGCGCCTCTTTGTGGTTGCCCGTGTTTGTCATGCACGCGAGGCGGAACTTGACCGGAGCGCAGCGGACATGGCGTGTCACGATGAGGCAACAGCCATCATCGAACCGGCTTTGAGCGGCGCCCTGCACTCACTCGGCAGCGGCTCGGACGCGCATCGGCTGGTCGCTCTTGATGCGCTGGTGCAGAAGCTCGGGGAATTGCCTGGACCGCCTCGAGCTCGCTCTCTCGAGAGGCGAAAAGGCCGGTCCGAGCCCAGCCTTCTCGTTCGGGAGTCGATGCTCGCGACTCCCTTGTCGGCACGGCGGCCTTCTGTGCCCCCGGGGGGGGCGAGTGGCGCAACGTGATGGCCGGAAAGCCGTCGTCGGCGGTCTCGGAAACAGCGAGTCCCGGGTCATTGCTCCAATCTGGCAAGCATGCACGGACGCAGTCCCTCCCGGTACCGGGGCAAGCGCGGGCAGACCGACGGTTTCGACGCCATCGGTCTCACCCTCGGCTACCGAGGACCGGCGAAGACCTCGCGGAGGAAGCCCTCGAGCTCCCGCCAAGCTTGGCGGTCCGCCTCCGGATGGTAGCCGATGCCGAGCTGCCACTGGCGTTCGCTCTCGTCCGCGGCGGGGTTGGTGAACCCGTGCCGCGCGCCTTCGAGCGCGACGAAGCGGCAGTCCGCCCCCGCGCGCTCCATCTCCCGCCGGAACGCATCGACCGATTCCCTCGGAATCAGGTGGTCTTCCGCACCGTGGCACACGAGGATCCGGGCGCGCAGGCGGCCTGGAGTCGCCTCGCAATGGGCGTCGAGGTCGCCGTGGAAGGTCGCAACGCCGGCGAGCGCCATGCCGGTGCGGGCCGCGTGCAGCACTATCCGGCCCCCGAAGCAGTACCCGATCGCGGCGATGCGGGCGGGGTCCGTCGCGGGGTCGCTCCGCAGGCGCCGGCAGGCTGCCTCGAAGCGGGCGGCCCCGGTCGCCATGTCTTCGACCACCGCGCGTTCGAGGCGCTCCGCCTCATCGGGGCGGGTGGCGCAGGCGCCCTCCCCGTACATGTCCACCGCGAGCGCGGTATAGCCGAGCTCCGCGAGCATCCGGCAACGGCGGCGCATGTGCTCGTCGAGCCCCCACCACTCGTGCACCACGAGCACTCCGGGACGCGGACGGCCGCCGGCGTCGCCGTGGGCGAGGTAGCCCCGCAGGGTCGCACCGCCCCCTTCGTAGGACACGATCTCGGTTCGGACCGTCATCGCCATTGCCCGCCTATCGGTACGCCTTCGGCGCGGTGCCGCTGCCGCGGTAGTAGTTGGAGACGTAGGCGCCCGCTCCCCGCTCCCAGGCCGCGAGCGCGGCGTCGTTCATTTCGCCGCCGGGCGTCTCGTCCGCCCTCCAGTATCCGTATACATCGACCCCGCGCACGAGGATGGCCGATTCGCGCGCTCCGGACGCCTTGCGCGCATCGGGGGTGGTGAAGTCGGCGAGCAGTCCGATCCGACGGGCCTTGGAACGGTTCGGTCGCGAGCCGTGAATGGTGTGGTCGTGTTGCAAGGTGAGCTCTCCGGGCCGCATCAGCACGTCGACCGCCTGCGTCTCGTCGAAGTCGCAGGTGACCCGGTAGGGGCGGCTCAGGATGCTGTTCTCGTCACCGGTGTCGCTCATCGGGAGCGTGCCCCAGCGATGCGATCCGGGGATGACGCGCAGGCAGCCGTTCTCCGTGCTGTACTCGCTGAGCGCGAGGGTCGCGGTGCAGAAGAAGGGCGCGATCGCGGCCACGTAGCTGTCCTGGTGCCATTCCGCGAAGGTGCGCCCGTCCGCGGGCTTGATGCGAAAGGCGGCGCCGGTGAGCAGGAGGTCCGGTCCGAGCAGGTCCTCCATGACGTCGAGGAGCACGGGGTTCTGCACGAGCTCGTTCGCCCACCCGCACAGCAGGTGGGCCTTCACGTCGAGCTTGGGGACATGCTCCGGGAAATCGCGTTCGAAGGCCTCGAGCCGTGCGATGCAGCGGGCCATCTCGTCCTCGGGCGCGAACCGGATCGGCTCCAGGTAGCCGTTCTCGTGCCAGAAGTCGATCTGCTGCCGGGTGAGGATTCTGCTCATGGGGTGAGTGCTCCGTGCGACTGGGCTTCGGTGCAGGGCCTGCGAAGCATTCCTGCCTCCGGTCAGCGAGTGGAAGCAGGGGTAGCCCGATAGCCGGCCGCGCTCGGCCCGAGCTCGGCCGTCACCGCGACCCGGCTGCGTCCGGCCAGGGTCCGGAAGAGGGTGAGGGCGGCGACGATGAGTATCGACAGGACGATGAGGAAGGTCGCGGCGGCGGTGGTGATCGGGGTGCTGCCGGTCTGGATGTGGAGGAAGAGCTTGACCGCGAGCGGGGTGCGGCCCGGGCCGACCAGGAAGCTCGAGATGACCACTTCGTCGAGGGTGAGCAGGAACGCGAGCCCTCCGCCCGCGACCGCGGTGGGGAGGACGAGGGGCACCGTGACCCGGGCGAGGGTGCGGATCGGTCCGGCGCCGCAGGCGAGCGAGGCGTACTCCAGGCGCCGGTCCACGTTGAGGGTGGCGGCGGCGACGAAGAGGGCGACGAGCGGGGCGGTGATCAGGCTGTTGGCGAGCACGAAGGCGGCGAGATTGCCGATGAGGTGCAGGCGCAGCGCGACGCCGTAGACGGAGATCGCGATCGCGATGGTGGGAATGGTGAGCGGAGCGACGAGCAGGAAGTACATCCCGGTGCGCGCCGCGGGCGGGCATCGCGCCACCGCCACCCCGGCGAGCCCGCCCACCAGGGTGGCGACGATCCCGGTCAGCGCGGAGATGACCAAGGTGAGCTCGATGGCGTTGAACCAGTCCTCCCTCCCCAACAGCTCGCGGTACCAGTGCAGAGAAATGCTCCGGGGCGGAAACTCGAAGAATTCCCCCGGGTCGAGCGACGCGAGCAGGATCACGAACATCGGGGCGACGAGGAAGAAGAGCCCGAGCGCGCCGAGCCCGGTCACCAGCGCCGCCTCGGCGGAGCGCCCGAGCGTCAACGGAGTCTCCGGCGCACGAGCTGCACCCCGCCGCCCAGCACCAGCAGGGTCACCAGGGTCGTGAAGATGAGGATCGCCGCGATCGCATAGCCGCGCGGGACGTCGTAGCGCTGGAACACCTGCTGCGCGATCAGGTTGCTGATCATCTGGGTGCGCGGCCCCCCCAGCACCGCCGGCGTGATGTAGAAGCCGAGGGAGAGGATGAAGATCGCGGTCGCGCCCGCTGCGAGCTGCGGAGCCAGCACCGGCAACTTCACCTGGAGGAAGGTCCGAAGCCGGCTCGCTCCGAGGCTCAGCGACGCCTGGCTCAGGCGATGGTCGTAGCGCCGGAGGGCGGCGTAGAGGGGCAGGATGAGGAAGGGGAGCATGACGTGCACCATGCCGGTGATGACCGCCGGCCAAGTGAACAGGACGTATTGTGGCCCCATCCCGAACCACCCCACCACGCTGTCGAGCACCCCGTCGCGGCGAAAGATCCCCACCCAGCTATAGGTGCGGGCCACCGCGCTGCTCCACAGCGGAATGACCACCAGCGCCAGCAGCACGGGCTGGAATCTGCGGGCGGCACGGTCGATGCACTCGGCGATCGGGTAGGCGATGAGCACGCAGAGCACACTCACGGTCGCCGCGGTATAGAGGGTGCGGTGGAGGATCAGCCAGAAGATCCGGTCGCCGGCGACCAGCCGGTACTGGAGGCCGAACTCGCCGCCCGCGCTGAGGCTGCTCCCGAGCGCGTTGGCGAGCGGGTACGCCATGCCGAAGGCGAGCAGGGCCGCGAAAGGCAGAAGCAGCAGAGAGAGGAGAAGCGGGCCGTAGAGCGGCCGTGCGCGCCAGCGCCTCGATGCGGGGGAGGCCGCCATCGCGGAGGGCTCGGATCGGCCCGTTCTCACCGGGACGTCCCTCCCTGGACTCTCCGGGTGATGGGGTGTCCGGTCAAGGACGAGCTACTGCTGCTCGTATGCGTTCCAGCGCTTCAGCAACTCGTCGGAATTGTCGTGGACGTAGGTCAGGAACTCCTCGGTGTCCGGGATCAGCTCGTCGAGGTGCAGGGTGGTGAAGTCGGTGATGTCGGTCTGCATGAGCAGGTCCGCGCCGGCCTTGGTAGGCGGCCCGTACATCGTGACCATCGAGAACTTCACCTGGTTCTCCGGGCTGGTGAGGATGTGGTTGAAGAGCTTCATGGCGTTCTTCAGGTTCGGCGCCCCTTGCACCGCGCACACCGAAGCGCGGAAGCGGAAGCCCTGATTCCACTGGATGCCTATCGGTGAACCGGCCCGGATGAGCTGCAGGGCGCGGCCGTCCGTCATCATCGTCATCACCACTTCACCCGAGCGCATCAGATCCTGCGCCTGGGTAAAGCCGGTGAAGTAGGCGCGCACATGGGGTTTGAAGGCGTCGAGCAGCTCGTAAGCCCGGTCCAGGTCCAGAGGGAGCAGATCCTCGGGTGCCACCCCGAGAGCGAGCAGCGCGGTGGCAGGCAGCGCCCACCCCGAGTCCAGCCCGAAGGAGGGCAGGGCGCGCGGACCGGGGAAGGCCTCGGTGTCGTAGAAGTCGGCCCAGCCACCGGGAGGATCGGAGAACTCGTCGCTCCGGTAGGCGAGCACCGGGAAAGCCTCGAGATCGTTCAGCACGAAGCGTTCCCCGATCGCGCCATCGACACCGAGGTCGGTGGCGGTGACGATGGACCGGTCGATCGTTGCGAAGAGCTCGGGGAACGAGAAGGTGGAGTTCGGGCTGCACAGGACCACGTCCCAGAGCACATTGCCGGATTCGACCTGGGCCTTCATCTGGGGAACGGGATCGCCGCCCATCTCCACCAGCTCGACCTCGATGCCGGTCTCCTGCTCGAAGGATTCGAGGTGCGAGGCCTTGAAGCCCTCGAAGTACGAGCCGCCGCCGGCGACCATCACCAGCTTCTCTTCCGCGCGGGCCGCTCCGGTGAGAAGCAGGGCCGCCAAGGCCGCGGCGAGGGAGAGCCATTGGAATGTCTTTCGGGAATTCATGGAAGCTCCTCCAGTCATGTCGTGTGGACAGGAATGCCGGAGTCCTTCCCCGGCGTGCTCGGCAGGATCCATGCGTCCGCCGGATCCCACGAGATACGGACCGCGTCTCCCGGACGGGCGGGAGCGCGGCGGGTGCGGTGGGCCTGGAGCTCGCCGGCCGCGGTGGCGATGCGGTAGCGCCACATGTTGCCGCCGAACACTTCGTTCACGACCTCGCCGGCGAGCCCCCTCTCCGGGCTGGCGGCGCCGTCGAGGGGACCGAGCTCGGCGCGCTCGGGCCGCACCACCACGGTCACTTCGGAGGCGGGGCGCTCGCTTCGCGCTTCCCGGGCCCGGACCCGGGCGCCGCCCGCGAGCTCCACTCCCGTCCAGCCCTCGGATGCGCCCACCGTGTGGCCTCGCAGCAGGTTCGCCACGCCGACGAAGGCGGCAACGAATTCAGTGGCGGGACGCTCGTAGAGCGTTTCCGGGGTGCTCACCTGCTCGATCCCTCCCTCGCGCATCACCGCCACCCGATCGGACATCGTCAGCGCCTCGTCCTGATCGTGGGTCACGTAGAGGAAGGTGATGCCCACCTTGCGGTGCAGGTTCCGCAACTCGATCTGCATCCGTTCTCTCAGGACGCGATCGAGCGCGCCGAGAGGTTCGTCGAGGAGCAGCAGGGCAGGCTCGTAGACGAGGGCGCGCGCGAGGGCGACGCGCTGCTGCTGGCCCCCCGAGAGCTGGGAGGGGCGCCTTCCTCCGAGCCCTTCGAGCCCCACCAGCGCGAGGGCCTCGTCCACCTTGCGGCGGCGCGCCTCGCCCCGGATGCCCCGCGCCGCCAGCGGATAGCCGACGTTGGCGGCGGCGCTCATGTGGGGAAAGAGGGCGTAGCTCTGGAACACCACGCCGAAGTTCCGGCGTTCCGGCACCACCCGGGTGATGTCGTTGTCCTTCGAGAACACCTCGCCGCGGGTTGGCGTCTCAAAACCCGCGATCACCATCAGCAGGGTGGTCTTCCCCGACCCGCTCGGTCCGAGCAGGGTGACGAACTCTCCCTCCGCGATGTCGAGATCGATGCCGCGCAAGGCGTTCTGGTGCCCCTCGTAAGATTTGTAGAGCCCGCGCACCGACAGCGCGGCGGGCCGAGCGCTCCGATGGGCACCGCCGCCCGGGTCGGAGTATGCCGCCGCCGCATTCATGCCCGCCGTCTCCGCTTGCGCCCCCCTTGCGTTGTCCGATCCTGGTTGCAGCGTGCGGCGGGCGTCAAGGCGCGGGCCGCGGGCCTCACGGCGTCTCGACATCCCTCCGACGCGGACTCACGCCGGGTCTTCTTCACGAACGTCCGCACCACGACGACCCGCCGGCCCGCCGCCGTGACGTAGAGCGCCCGCGCGATGCCATCCCGGCCGCTGAGACGCACTTCCCAGAGCGGGCCGGTCAGGTGCCTCACGTGCGGCGCACCGATGCGCTCCATGCCCACCGTGGCGATCAATCGGCCGATGCGCGCAAACCGCGCCCGCATGTTGGCGGAGAGTGCGTCGAGCTCCCGCCAAGCCCGGCGGTCTGCCTCCGGGTGGTAGCCGATGCCCGGCCGCCACTTGCGTTCGCTCTCGTCCGTGGCGTTCCCCGGCCGGTTCGGGGCCGAGGCAGCCGGGTCAAAAGATCTGTAAACAGACACGAGCCACGATACAATCGTCTTTGTGGACATCAAACACAAAGGGTTACGGCGGCTCTATGAGCATGACGATGCACGCGGGTTGAACGCGGCTCACGTCGCGCGGATACGTCGCGTCCTGTACGTGCTGAGGACTGCACGGCAGGTGCAGGATATGGATCAGCCAGGCTTTCGGCTGCATCCGTTGCGCGGCGATCAGCGCGGCGCGTGGAGCGTGCGCGTGTCGGGCAACTGGCGGATCGTCTTCCGGTTCGATGCGGGTAAGGCTGTTGACGTGGATTTGATCGATTACCACTAGGGGGATGATGAGATGGAGGTAGAAATGGGCATGGCTCCGGTGCATCCGGGTGAGTGCGTGCGCGAAAGCGTGGAGGCGATGGGTTGGACGGTCAGTGAAGCGGCGTCGCGGCTCGGCGTGTCGCGCGTGGCGTTGAGTCGCCTGCTCAATGGGCGCTCGGGGGTGTCGATCGAGATGGCACTCGCGCTCGAAACGTTGGGGTGGGGAACGGCTGATTTGTGGGTGCGGATGCAAGGTGACTACGACTTGATGTGCGCGCGGCGCGCGCGGACCGCGGCATAGCGAGGAGGGTGCTCCGACGGGGCTGGCCCCCTCGATGCGCCACCCGACGTTCCGGTGTCGAAGGGAGTCCCGAAAGCCGGGTCAGGCGCCCGGGTCAGGCGAAGGCGGAGAGCCCGGTCTGGGCGCGGCCGAGAATGAGGGCGTGCACGTCGTGGGTGCCCTCGTAGGTGTTCACCGACTCGAGGTTCAGGACGTGCCGGATCACGTGGTACTCGTCCGCGATCCCGTTGCCACCGTGCATGTCCCGCGCCGTCCGCGCGATGTCGAGCGCCTTGCCGCAGTTGTTGCGCTTGAGCAGGGAGACCGCCTCGTGGTGGTCGCGCCCGGCGTCGAAGAGGCGCCCGAGGCGCAGGCACGCGTGCAGCCCGAGCGCGATCTCGGGCTGCATGTCCGCGAGCTTCTTCTGCACGAGCTGGGGGGCGGCGAGCGGCCGGCCGAACTGGCGGCGCT
>CAYFYD010000135.1:0-9065 GCA_964347195.1 uncultured Ectothiorhodospiraceae bacterium | reverse complement strand
CAGTCCGGGGAGGTGGCGATCCACGCCGTCGACGACACGGGAGAACGCTTCGGCCCCGCGCACCTGTTCCTGGAGGCGAAGGAGTCGAAGAACTTCAACTCCCGGGACCTGGAACGAGGCAACGCCTCGCTGGAGCTCGATGGTGGGGTGGGAAGCGGCACCGGCGATTGGCGGGTCGAGCTTCGCGCGGACTTCGATATCGGGGCGAGGGCGTACATCCGGACGCCGGACGGCTTTCTTACCCCCATGCATCAGGCGGCAAGGGAAACGAGTGACGGGTCCTTGCGCTACCATGTAACGTTCTTCAACCCCGCGACCAACACGTCGTTCGAGAGCCTGCTGCGCGTCGTCAACCCCGGCACCGGCACCGCCGCTGTCGTGATCTCGGGAGTCGATGCCCGGGGTAATGCGGCACCGCTCGGCGAGGTACGGCTCAGCCTGGACGGTGGCGAAGCGACGCCGCTGCTGAGCGCTCGGGATCTGGAGCAGGGGGCGGCCGGATTGCAGGGCCGCCTCGGGGACGGGGCCGGCAAGTGGCAGTTGTACGTCTCCTCCGACCGGCCCTTGCTGGTGGTGGGTCTCATGAAGAGTCGCTCGGGACACCTCAGCAACCTCTCGGAGTGAGGCATCCCTCGGGCCCGAGCCGGCGCGTTCTCGGCTCGGGCCCGGCTTCGAGAGGGGCGTCCAGGGCTCTTCCGAGCTCGAGTTTCGGGGTTCGTTGACCGGGATGGATTCCCGCCCCCGATCGGGGTCGAGGGCAAGCTTTCGCGGGAATGGCGGGAGGGGACGCGGGAATGACGGGCTCGGGTGCCCTTCCGTGAGCCGACTCCGTCGAGGGGAGCCGATGTCCGATCCGATGAGTTGACCTGAACGGTGCGGCCGAGGAGCGGCGAAGGACATGGGACGCGCCGCCGGCGCAGGTGTTCTGCTCGCCGTCGTGTCGATGCCGGCAGAGGCGCAGGAGAGACCGATGCTGGTCAAATGGGTAGACTTGGATGGGGCTATTCGGCGTAGCCGCACGATGTTTCGACGATCCGCCACGGGGGAAGGTTCTGCATGCTCCCGTGACGCGATTAACGAGTGCTCCTACCACGGAATCGGAGCGGGGTGATGGACAGAGGTCTCTGGAGCAGGAGCGCGGTGGAGCTCGCCGCGATGGTCCGGGCGCGCGAGGTGTCGTGCGCCGAGGTGACGGAATCGGTGCTGGCACGTATCGCTGCGCACAACACTCGCCTCAACGCGATCGTGTCGGACTGCTCCGAGGAAGCGATGTGCGCGGCCGAGGACCGGGACCGCGCTCTGGCCGGGGGCGCCGCGCCCGGACCCCTGCACGGGGTTCCGGTGACGATAAAGGAGAACATCGACGTCGCCGGGCAGCCGACGACGAACGGCCTGCCCGCGTTTGCGGACCTGATTGCCCCGGACCACTCGCCGCTCGTGCGCAACCTGCTCGATGCCGGCGCGATCATCGTGGGCCGCACCAATACTCCCGAGCTCTCCATGCGGGCGACGACGGACAATCCGCTGAGAGGCCGGACCTTCAATCCCTGGGATGCCCAGGTTTCTCCCGGGGGCTCCTCGGGCGGAGCCTCGGCCGCGGCCGCGATGGGCTTCGGCCCCATCCACCACGGGAACGACATCGGCGGCTCGCTGCGCTACCCCGCTTTCGCATGCGGGGTCGCGACGGTGAAGCCGACCTTCGGGCGGATCCCCGCCTTCAACCCCAGCGCCTCGGCCGAACGCGGACTCCTCGCCCAGATCATCTCCGTCCAGGGCGCCATCTGTCGCGAGGTGCGCGACGTGCGGCTCGCGACGAGGGTGATGTCGCGCGGCGACCCGCGCGACCCGTGGTGGGTGCCGGTGCCCTTCGACGGACCGCGCCTCGACCCGCCCCTTCGGGTCGCGCTCACCACCGAGACCTGCGGCTATCCGGCCCACCCCGAGATCGTCGCGGGCCTGGAGCGGGCGGCGGGGTGGCTCCGGGATGCGGGCTATGCGGTGGAGCGGGTGGAGACCCCTTCGGCGGCGGAGGCGGCGCGCCCGTGGTTCGATGTGCTCGCGAGCGAGATCCTCCACTTCCTCGGTCCGCTGTGCCGCGAGCACGGCAGCGAGACCGTCCGGGGGATCTTCGACAACTACGCGCGCATCGGGAATCCGGTGGACGCGGCCGGGTATCGGGAAGCCATCGCGCAACGCACCGCGCTGACCCGGGAATGGAACGTGTTCCTCGACCGCTACCCGCTGGTGCTGTGTCCTTTCCTGATGCGCCCGATGTACGACTGGGACTACGACGCCCAGGGCCTGGAAGCGCTCCGTGAGCTCTTCCGGGCCGCGGTCTACAACAAGGCGGCCAACTACCTGAGCCTGCCCGCGGGGGTGGTGCCGATCGGATTCGCGGGCGGCCGGCCCGCGGGAGTGCAGATCATCGGGCGCCGTTTCCGCGAGGATCTGATCCTCGACGCCATGGAAGTCGTGGAGTCGTCGGTCGGAGTCCTCTCGCATACCCTCTGGGAGCGCGAAGACTAGCGGAGACACGACCGGCGGTGGCGGAGGGTGCCATGTCGTTCGACGGGGTCGTCGTATCCGGCGCTCCGCGCGGGCCCGGCCCCCGGGGAAACAGTCCATGAGCATACGACTGACGCCGGCGGGGCATCTGCGCTGGGAGCCCCCCCGCGGTGAGGCCGGACCCGCCGAATCGGCCCCGTTGACGTCGTTGCAACGCGCCTTCCAGGCCGATTGGCGCGAAGCGCTCTTCACCCTGGCCGCCGACCGGGCGCCGACCCGGGACCTGCCGGGCCTGCGCTACTGGCAGCAGCTCGCGGAGCACTATCTCACCGGCCTGTGCAACGTCCCTGAAGACGCGGATCGTTTCGAGGTCGAGCCGCCTTCTCCCGCCGAGTGCGCCCGCTGGATCCTTGGCGCTCCGCCCATGCCGGGCGGTGAGTATCTCGACCAGGACGCGCTGCGGCGCATCTGGGAGCATCTGGACGAGTGGGCGCGGGGGGCGGTCGCCGGCGCGGGCGGGCTGACCGCCTTTCTGCAGGGGCGGGCGCCGAGGTGGCACCAGGTGGGGCGGGTCTGTTTCCACTTGGCCGAGAACCGCGATGACCCCGCCCGTCCCTTTGCGTTCATGGCGACCTACACATCCGGTTTCGGCGCGGCGGGACGGTTGAAGCACCTGCCTCTGCGCAAGGCCCTGGAGCAGTATGCCGGAGCGGGGAAGCGTGGAGCGCTCATCAAGCTGCTCTCTCCGGTGCAACAGGCGGCCGAGGTCTGCGCGTGGGTGAAGGAGTTGGTGGACTCCGGAGAGATCTATCAGCCGATGGCCTGGACGGCGGCGCGCGCCTACCGCCTCCTGCAAAGCGTGGAGGAGCTCGAGCAGAGCGGGCTGACGGTGCGCCTGCCGAACTGGTGGCGCAAGCGGCCCCGGCCGCAGGTATCGGTCACGATCGGCTCTCAGGCGCCGTCCCGGCTCGGGGCCGGGGCGTTGCTGGACTTCGATGTCAACGTGGCCCTGGGAGAGACCCACCTGTCGTCCGGCGAGCTGGAATCACTGCTCGACGGCGAGGACGGCTTGGTGCTGCTCAAGGGCCAGTGGATCGAGGTGGACCGGGACCGGCTCCGCCAGGCCGTCACGCATTGGGAGACGCTGCAACGGCAGGCCGAAGGCGACGGGCTCTCCTTCCTCGAAGGGATGCGTCTGCTTGCCGGTGCATCGGCGGACCTTCGACACGAGGGGCAGACGGAGAACGAGCGCCAGTGGGTGCACGTGGCGCCCGGCGATGCCATGCGCGAGATCCTCGCGGGCCTGCGCCAGCCGGGCACTCTCGAAGCGGAGGAAGTGGGTGGTGCCCTCGAGGGTACGCTGCGGCCCTACCAGCGCGAGGGGTTGAGCTGGTTGCGCTTCCTGACGAAGCTCGGTCTGGGCGCCTGCCTCGCCGACGACATGGGCCTCGGCAAGACCGTTCAGGTGCTGGCGCTGTTGCTGTGCGAGCGTCAGGACGGCGCGGGCGGGCCGAGGGCGCCGTCACTGCTGGTAGTTCCCGCGTCGCTGCTCGGCAACTGGCGCAACGAAGCCGCGCGCTTCGCACCGTCGCTGACGCTCTGCTTCCTGCACCCGGCGGAAACGGACCGGCAAACCTTGGCGGAGATCGCGGACGCGCCCGAAGCCCGTCTCCGCGACGCCGATCTGGTCGTCACGACATACGCCATGCTGGTGCGCCAAGCCTGGTTGGCGGAGGTGTCCTGGCGACTCGTCATCCTGGACGAGGCCCAGGCGGTCAAGAACCCCTCGACGCGGCAGAGCCGCTCGGTCCGGAAGCTCTCGGCCCACGCCCGCATCGCGCTCACCGGCACGCCGGTGGAGAACCGCCTCGGCGACCTGTGGGCGCTCTTCGACTTCCTCAATCCCGGACTCCTGGGGTCGTCTTCGGTGTTCCGGTCTTTCGTCAAGCGTTTGCAGGCGCGAGAGGACAACCCCTTCGCCCCCCTGCGCCGGCTGGTCGGCCCCTACATCCTGCGCCGTCTCAAGTCCGACAAGGGCATCATCGGTGACCTGCCCGAGAAGACCGAGACGCTGCGCTACTGCCACCTCACCCGGAGCCAGGCCAAGCTCTACGAGCAGGTCGTGCGGGCCATGGAACGCGACCTGGAGGCGCAGTCCGAGGGCGGCATCGCACGGCGCGGCGCGGTGCTGCGCGCCCTTCTGCTTCTCAAGCAGGTGTGCAACCACCCGAGCCAGCTCAGGGGTGACGGCGACTACCGTCCCGCCGGCAGCGGCAAGTTCCTTCGTCTGGCAGAGATCTGCGGGGAGCTCGCCGAGCGCCAGGAGAAGGTGCTGGTCTTCACCCAGTTCCGCGAGATCATCGACCCGCTGGCCGATCACTTGGCGGCGCTCTTCGGGTGTTCCGGGCTCGTGCTGCACGGCGCGACCGGGGTCAGGAAGCGACGCGCCCTGGTGGATCGCTTCCAGGACGAAGACGGACCGCCCTTCTTCATCCTGTCGCTCAAGGCGGGCGGCACCGGCTTGAATCTGACCGCCGCCTCGCACGTCGTCCATTTCGACCGCTGGTGGAACCCCGCGGTCGAGAACCAGGCCACCGACCGGGCCTTCCGTATCGGTCAGCGACGCAACGTGCTGGTGCACAAGTTCGTGACCATCGGTACGGTCGAAGAGCGCATCGATCGGATGATCGCGGACAAGCAGGCAATGGCGGACGATATCCTGGCCGGAGACGGCGAGATCAACCTCACCGAGCTGTCCGACGATGCGTTGATCGACCTGGTTCGCCTGGACCTGACCCGCGCCCTGCCCTGAGCATCTCCGAGGACCCCAGTCATGTGGAAACCCTACGTTCCGGTAGCCGCGCGCCGCGCCCGGGCGCTCCGGGAGATGAACAAGCTTCGCAAGAAGGGCAGGCGCATTCAGCCGGTCGAGATCGAGGGGCGCACCATCGCGCGAAGCGTCTGGGGAAAGCGCTGGTGCGATCACCTGGAGTCGCACTCCGACTACGCCAACCGCCTGCCGCGAGGCCGTACCTACGTGCGCAACGGCTCCGTCTGCCACCTCGAGGTCCACCCCGGGCGGATCGAGGCCATCGTCAGCGGGTCGGAGCTGTACACCGTCTCGGTCCGAATCGAGAAGCTGAAGGCCGCCGTCTGGAGATCCATCAAGACCAGGTGTTCCGGACAGATCGGCTCGATGCTGGAGTTGCTCCAGGGCAAGCTGTCCGGGCAGGTGATGAGCGTGGTGAGCGACCCCGAGGACGGCTTGTTTCCGAAGCCCCGCGAGATCGGCTTCACTTGCACTTGTCCCGACTGGGCGACGATGTGCAAGCACGTCGCGTCGGTGCTCTACGGCGTGGGCAGTCGCCTCGACCGGCACCCGGAGTCGCTCTTCCTGCTGCGCGGAGTCGATGCGGAGGAGCTGATCGCCGCCGAGCTGGCCCTGCCTGGCGACGCGGCGGCCGGAGACGACACCTTGGCCGACGACGCACTCGCCGGCATCTTCGGCGTGGACATCGATGCCGAGCCCGCCCCGCCGCCTCCGGAGGCGGCGGCCGGAGCAAGGAAAAGGACAGCGCGGCGCGCTGCGGCCGGAAGGCGGCCCCCGCGAGCCGGGAAGGCCCGGAGCGCTTCCGTCTCCACCGCCTCCACCGCCTCCACCGCGCGCAGCACCCGGAAAGCAGCCCCGGGCGCCGCCCGCGGCGGAAAGAGCGCACCTGCCGCGCCCGGCGGGCGAGGCACCGCCGGGCGTGCCGGTACGAGGACTGCCGACATCCGCCCCACCGGCAAATCGGTGGCCCGGCTGCGCCGGCGTCACGGCCTCTCCGTCGCCGAGTTTGCGGACCGGCTCGGGGTGTCGCCGGTCACGGTGTACCGCTGGGAGGCCACGGCCGGGCGGCTCAACCTGCAAGCGCGTCCCCTCGACGCCCTGCGGCGTTTTCACCGGCGCTCGGTGAAGCGGAAGAAAGGCTGATCCGGCACGCGGGCCGCGCGGGCGACCCCGCCCGAACGGACATCGGCGATACCGCTTGCCCATGTAGCGGCATGAGGCTACATTTTGCCCGTGATCTCCGTCGGAATCCGTGAACTGAAAAACCGCCTGAGCGCGTACCTGCGCATGGTCCGCCGGGGGGAGGAGATCCTGGTCACGGACCGGGGAGAAGTCGTGGCCGAGCTGCGTCAGCCGCTCTCCTCGCCCGAGGCGCCGGCCTGTCCGGAGCTGGTGCGACGCGCCCGTTCGGGCAAGGTGCGCCTGGGTGGGCCCAATCGCGCAGAGCTGTACCCGCGCATGCCCCGTCTTCTGCCTTCGGGCACCGCGCTGCGCTTGCTCGACGAGGAGCGGGCGGAACGCTGAACCTCTACGCGGAGTCCAGTGCCGTCCTGGCGTGGCTGCTCGGCGACGAAGCGGGGGATGAAGCCGGGAAGTGCCTGTCCCGCGCACAACTCGTCATCAGCTCCGATCTGACCCTGATCGAATGTGATCGGGTGCTGCATCGCGCCGCGATTCTCGGAGAGATGAGCGAGTCCGATGCCACGAGAACGCGTACCCTCGTCTCCACCGCCGCCGAACATTGGGTCGTGTTCTCCATCCACGACGAGATCGTTGAAAAGGCGAGACGAGCATTCCCTCGGGAACCCATCAGGGCGCTCGATGCCATCCACCTTTCGACCGCGTTGGCGGGTCGCGGCATGGTGGCGGATCTGCAGCTTCTGTCCCTTGACGAGCGCATTCGAGCCAATGGCGTCGAGCTCGGATTCGATGTCCTCCCGGTAGAGTGAGGTAGAGCGAGTGAACGCGGAAGGGAAAACCCGGGGGCCTGATACCCCTTGCGTGCCCGGCACTGCGACGCTGCTCGAGGACACCGTGGTCCCGGCGCGGATGCCGTGGAGCGGGCGGGTCGATCGCGGCGAGTACCTGGTGCTCGTCGACCTCGAAGGGCGCCAGGCGATCGATTTCCTCTGCTTCAATGCCGGCGATCCCCGGGAGCGCTACCACGCGCCGAACACCATCAAGATTCCGGGCAACATCTACCTGGGTCCTGGCTCCGTGCTGTGGTCGGTGCGCGCCCGGAAGATGATGACCATCGTCGAGGACACCTGCGGCGGGCACGACACCATCTTCGGCTGCTGCTCCTTCGAGCTCGACGACGTGCGCTACGGCGCGCGCAATCCCCGCGCGTGCCAGCAGAACTTCGAGTCCGAGCTCGCCCGCCTCGGGCTCGACCCGTCGCTCGTCGTGCCGAACGTCAACTTCTTCATGCGGGTGCCGGTGGACGCCGGCGGGAGCGCCGCGATCGTGGACGGATGGTCCAGGCCCGGCGACCATGTCACCCTGCGCGCGGAGATGGACGTCCTCGTGGTGATCTCGAACTGTCCGGAGGAGATGAACCCGGCCACCGGCGCCGGCCCCACTCCGGTGCGTGCGATCCGGTATCGACTCGGAGAGACCCGATGAATGCGGTTATCGAAACAGAGCCCACTTCGGGCTGGGGGATCACCAACGACTACGCGCGCCTGCGGGACGTGCTGCTCGGCAAGCCCGAGTACTACCGGTGGGTGGAAGCCGGTCCCATCATCGGCCGGACGCTGCTGAATCAGGAGCGCACCGGGCTTCGCTTCGACCTCCAGGTCGCGATGTCCCAGCACTCGGAGATGGTGAGCATCTACGAGAGCGAGGGGGTCACCTGCCATTACCTCGACTCCGACCCGGTGCTCCACCGCAACTTCTTCGCGCGTGACTCGAGCGCGATGTCGCCGTGGGGGGCGCTGATCTGCCACATGCAGCTCAAGTGCCGGCGGGCGGACTACGTGACCGCGATCCGCTTCTACCAGGAGAATCGGATCCCGATCTGGCGCTACGCCAGCGCCGGGCACTTCGAGGGCGGCGACTTCGTCATCCTCGAGCCCGGCACCGTGCTCATCGGCTTCTGCGGAGAGCGTTCGGAGCAGGAGGGCTCGGAGCAGGTCGCGGGGTTCGTGCGCGCGGAAGGGTGGGAAGCGATGGTGGCGCCGATCTCGCGCGAGTTCGTGCACATGGACGGGCTCGTGGTGCCGCTCGCCCCGAAGCTGCTGGTGGCCTGCGTCGATGCGATGGAAGAATGGCTGGTGCGGTGGCTGCGCGGGCGCGGCTTCGAGTTCGTCGAGGTGGGCTATGCCGAAGCCCGGAACCTCGGGGTGAACCTGGTGGCGCTGGGGAACGACCGGGTGCTCTCCATGAAGGGCAGCACGCAGCTCAACGGGAAGCTGCGCGCGCTCGGGTTCACCGTGTACGACCCCGACATGTCGATGTTTACCCTCGGCGGCGGCGGGGTGCACTGCCTCTCACAGGCGCTGCGCCGCGACGACGTGCATCCGTGAGCGGTCAGCGAGTCTTGCGTCCCGGAAGAGCATTGGATTCCCGCTTCCATGGAACATCCGCCAAGCCGTTGATTCTTCGTATACGGCAGAATGCCTCGGTGTTCCTTGCGCGACAGCGGGGGGGGGGGGGGCGGCGCCCCCCCGCCCCCCCGCCCAAGGGCATGCCCCGCCAAACGGGGGGGATTCCCCGGCAATACCCCCTG
>CAYFYD010000134.1:0-9066 GCA_964347195.1 uncultured Ectothiorhodospiraceae bacterium | reverse complement strand
GCGGCGCTCCCATGGAAGCATCGCGACAGGCATGCACGATCAGGCAGACAAAAACACTCCCCACTGAGCGCCCCCGCTACTCACTGCTTAGTGAGGAGGTGCCGAAAACTCCGAGAACTCGTCCATGACAAGCTGCATGATCTGGTGCGGTTCGAGCGCACCGAGCGCCTGAACCGTGCTCCGGCGCCCAATCCAGCGCAGGATCTTCCAAGTATCCTTGGGCAATCTATCCTCACCATCGGCCAAGCACTGCACCAGGGCGGCGCGGATACTGCTGTCTCCAATCACCGTCAGTCGCGATATCATCGCCTCGACCAGCGGCTCCCACCGGGTGCGCTTACGTAATGCATTCGAGAGCACTTCGACGGAGCCGCTCTGAAAGATCCTGTTTGCTTGGGTGGCATATCGGTAGCGCCACCACGCTCGCGCGAGCGGACAGTCGAGGAGCGCAGTGCGATTCGCTCGATCGCTGATCACGCCGCCGAGGCTCAGAAACACCGCGCGCACGCAATCGTCCACCGGTTTTGCATGCCTCCCTCGCAGCGCCTGAGCAATTCGTGTACGGCCCGATTGTCCCTTGCGACGCGAAGCCAAGTACGAACTGCTGATCCTCTCGCGCTCAATCATCTCCACGTGGATGCGGGTCCACGTTTCCGGGCGTGCAGCGAACCTCACCGGCAACTCCCGCCAAGTGGCCGAGATCGCGCACTCGACAGCCCAGGGAGGATCCACAAAGTCCGGCTCCAAGACATTCTCATCCGTAACGGGAGGAGCGTCGCCATCTGTGACTCCCCAGGATCGTACCCGCTGACAGAACGCCTTCTGATCTTGCGACGCCTCCCGGATGAACTCACGCTGCTCAGCGCTGCCTCGTCTCCCTGCATCGCTCGGTAGCAGAGCCTTCTGCGCCTGCTCCAATCCCGTCCGCTCAATGGTCTGGACGTTCACCGTTCAATCACCATCCACACTACCAAAGCCGATAGGTTTCAGCCGTGCCGCCACCAGATCAGGGTAAAACTCGTCGTTGTCCCATGTCCCTAGATCCCTTTTGTCCAGTTGTTCGTAGAGCGCTCGCAGTACAGGATACTCACGCCACCGTTCGCCGGCTCCCCCATACTCTTGCCTCACTAACTCCAGCCCCCTGGACAGACACCCCGTAAGGATCGACTGGCAGTGATGATGATGCGAGTCCCCGGGGTTCGCCATCGTCCCGAACAACTCGGGATGCATCTCCACCCTGAAGTGGAACCCATCGCCGGTGTTCATCTTGACTTGGTAAGCACCACGCGGAAGCGCGTCATTCGACACCAGGCGAATCAGGCTCTGCCACGTCGACGCTGCGCGCCAGAACTGATCCGAGGCCAGAATCGCGCCCGGCGTCAACTCAACCTCCACTCCCCGCCAGACGTCGTGAACTCCGTGCTCGCCACTCAGAACGATCCTGGTCGGCTCGTCCATCGCCGCAATCACAAGTGGGCGTAGATATACGGGTGGAACGACGTCCTCCCACTCCCAGGTCACCGCCTGCACCGCCTCCATCTCTCCGGTAGCGCCGGCACGGCGAATCTCACGGTACGTTGCATAAGGTGACGACACCTCGACGGCGAACGTCGCTTGACGTCCCTCGAGAAGACTCGCCACGAGATTGCGCCCGCTGATGCGATGACGCACCAACATTCCGTCACCCTTGGACGCGCGGGTAACCGAAACGTCATAGGTGCTGCCGATATAGTCCAGCCGGTCGCCAACGAGAAGGGGAAAGCTATCGCTCGTCATGCTTCACGTCCGGTCTCGATGAAACCCCGTTCGAACATCTCGACCCTCACGTCTCCTCGTCCGATCCGTGTCGATGGAATCCACACATCGATCTCACCGTCCTGTGTGGACACCGGTCCGAGCAGAACCGCGCGGCGCCTGCCACTCTCGTCGCGCACATGATCCTCATCCTCTACGGGCTGTCCATTGATTCGCGCACCCTTGTCGATTGCGAGGTGCTCATCCGGCACGGGGTTGTCACAGGTCTCATCCGCACCACCCAGCAGAGTGACCCACAGCTCCGCGCTACGGACGTCCTGGAGCACCTTCACACGAAGCTGCACCCCATCGTCACCCTTGACGGCGCTCACTTGGGTGTCGATAAGTCTCGTCTGACGGACCCGCCCGGCGCTGCGCCTCGAACGAGAGCGTTTCGACCGACGAGTATCGCTCCTCCGACCCCTGGGTTGGTGGCGAGGAGCCCGTTCCGGCGTTCCGACACCCGGGCGGGCGCGAGGATTCGTCCGAGCACCTTCACCCAGGACCTCTATCGAGAAGAACCCCGGGTCATACTCTTCCGACTCGAGTTCCGGCACACGCGAAACAATCTGACTATGGAGATCACTCAGAAACTGGTTCAGCTCCCTTCGCTGGGTAGATCCGCGCTTCTGGCGCCTCAGATCTATGTCGATGTGGCGGGGTCCCTCAAAGCTCCCCACCAGATTGCATGCGGTCGGCGCATCCTTCGGGTCGAGCAAGATGACGCCGCTGAATGGCACTGCTCCACTAAAGTCCGACGCCTTATTCTCCGGCACATCATTGGTGATCCACATTCCGTTGCGAAACAGTTGCAGGTGGGTGCCGCCTCCGACACCACGCTCCAACTGTCTCATATGAACACGCACCGTACCGCATGCCGTCTCGATGTTCTGCCGGTACTCCGACGCCAGTGTCTCCAGCGCATCCCACGCTTGTCTGCCACTCGGTCCTATCGAATTCTTGTCGCGCCGCTTACGCTCCTTTCGCTTCTCGAGGATAGCCGGCAGTGCGTCGGCTTCCACCGCTCGTTGGTAGACACCATCGATCCAAAGGTCTACCACCATCGTCCTCTCCTTAATGAGTGGAGTGAAGTGCGTGGCAACCACAGTTTCGATGGCTTCGAGAACCTCACCATTGCTCTCGAAACGATTGAACGAATTGAATCCCAGGATCCCCACGGCAGCGCCAGTCCCGAACTCTTCCTCTATCCAATCGAGCTTCTCCTTCAGGATCGGGATGTCTGACCCGTCGGGAAACACGAAACGGTTGAACAGGTCGTCCGAGTGCAGTTGCTCCGCCAAGAAACCGTCTTCGCCGTACACCGTGTGATCGAGAACGTGCGTGGCCAGGATAGCGTGCCCCGATGCGGTGCGCCCTTGATCGTGCACGCCACCATAGATAACGTAGCGAAGGTCCGAAGCAGGAAACGACGTCATGTGTCCGTTTCCGTAGGACCCGGCAGTGGACTCGTCCGCCTTTCCACTCTGCCCGTCGCCGAGCAAGTCCTCCATACCTTTGTCATTCAAACCGATACCGTTGTCGAACACCCACAGGACGGGCACCCGATCCGCTCCAAGCGACGTCTTCATCGCCTCGACTATCGGCTGGGCCTGCTTCAAATTGCCCGTCTTGCGTTGCGTCTCTACGGCACTCCTGAAGTGCTTCCTGTACGCAGACCTCGCCGGAATCCTCGAACGGCACAAGTCTTCGAGTTCGAACGCCATATGAACGACATCGCGCTTCGCAGCCATCGCCGCATCGAGAGAGTTCTGTACCAACTCCCGCACGACGGTATGAGGATCCACGTTGTTATAGGAGGAAAGCCCCGAAGCACGGAATCCGGTCGGTTTCCCTGCAGGAAAAAACTTGAGCATCACCTTTTCTTCCTACGCCAGCGTCGCCCTAACCATCACAAGCCAGCCGGCACGTCTTGACGACTTCGAGTACCGACCCAGCTCGGGGCAGGCCGCAACACGACTCACAAACGCTCGGGGGGCTTTCTGTCGGAGTCCGTCGAGCTTCAAGGCATCGCACAGAGCGTTGCCATGCGGCTCGCCATGAGGCGCCCGGAAGCTCCGCTTCAGTTCGCAGCCGCGACCCTGGCGATCGCGGGCCGTTCGCCGACCCGATCGCAGAGGTCCTTGATGCGGGGACAGCGTGCGAACAGGGCCTCCTGGTTCTCCTGCCACCCCGTGAGCATCCACAGGTAGGGGTCCACGCCGGTGTAGCGCTCGCCCAGCAGGTAGGGGCCGGGGTCGAGGGTGCGCTCCAGGATGTCGAAGCACCCGTCGAGGTCGCGGGCCGCCGCCGCCTTGATCCCCGCCGCGGCCCCCTCCTCGGTGCTCATCCGGTCGGCGTAGACGAAGCGCAGGGTCGCGTTGTAGACGTTGGCGCTCAGGAAGAAGAGCCAGCGGCAGAAGGCCGGACGTCCGGGGCATCCAACGGGGGGAACGAGCTCCGCTTCCGGGTGGCTCTCGCCGATGTGCAGCACCATCGCCGCCGATTCCGTCAGCAGGGACCCGTTCTCCAGCACCAGGGTGGGCACCTGCCCGAGAGGGTTTACCGCGAGAAACTCGGGCGACTTCGCGCTCAGATCGACTTCTATCTTCTCGTAGTCGACTCCGGCCTCCTCGAACATTGCCTCCGGAGCGATCGACCCCGCTCCCGCTGTCCTGTAGAGCTTGTCCATGGTGCGCTTTGCCTCGTGGATTGGCCTCGGGAACGCGAGAGCATAGCGCGGCGGGACGCGCAGCGCAGCCTGGAGCCACGGAGGAAACCCGGGCGGTGATGCACCATCGGGGACGACGCACCCCCACGCTCATGCCCGGAGAGACTCGCCGGAGTCCGCTTCGGCACGATGAGGGACGCGCGTGCAGGATGATTCCCACGCCACGGTCCCGGAGCGGAATCGGCCGCCCGGATGACGAGATCCAAACGCAATCCGGCCGATGGGCACCGCCCGCAGAGCCCACAGACCTCGGTGATGGCCCGGATGGGATCGCCCCGACCCCCAGGGCAGATCAGTTCGTGGGCGTCCTCGATCGCCGCCGGACAGCATAGCTCCTCGATGCAGAGCCGCTTTCTTCGGTTGACGACGACTTCGCTCGAAACGCTCGGCGATCGACATAACCTCTTGAATTTATTGGACACGGTCAAGAGAACCAATCAGCCCTGCCCCGACCCCCCGGGAGCGGATGCTCGGCCAGCGGGGGAAAGTCCTGACGCGCACCGTGCGGGCGATGCCCCAGCCCGCCCGCGATGGCAGAATCCCCTGCCGGCGACATCATGAGGAATGGAGCATGCCCCGGTCGAACGAGACCTCCCGCGCCAGAGGCGAGCCCCCCCTGCGCTTCGACGCGCTCGTCGTCGGCGCGGGCTTCTCCGGGCTCTACGCGCTCTACCGCCTGCGGGAGCTGGGGCTCCGCGTGCGGGTGCTCGACGTGGCGAGCGGCGTCGGCGGAACCTGGCACTGGAACCGCTATCCGGGAGCGCGCTGCGACGGCGAGAGCCTGACCTATTCGTACTCCTTCTCCGAGCCTCTCCAGCAGGAATGGCGCTGGAGCGACCGCTACTCCCTCCAGCCGGAAATCCTCGCGTATCTCAATCACGTTGCGGACCGCTTCGACCTGCGCCGCGACATCCGCTTCGAGACCCGGATCGCCCGCGCGGCGTACGACGACGAGGCCGGAGAGTGGACCCTCGAGAGTGAGCGCGGAGAACGCTTCATCGCCCCCTTCTGCATCATGGCGACCGGCTGCCTGTCGGTGCCGAGGCGCCCTCCCTTCGAAGGCCTCGAGCGTTTCGAAGGGGAGTGGTACCACACCGGGCAGTGGCCCCACGAGGAGGTCGACTTCCGGGACAAGCGCGTGGGGGTCGTCGGCACCGGCTCGACCGCCATTCAGGTCATCCCCATCGTCGCGCGGCAGGCGGCGCAGCTCACGGTGTTCCAGAGGACCCCGAACTTCAGCATGCCGGCGTGGAACGGCCCCCTGGACCCGGAAGAGGACCGGGCGATGAAGGCGGTCTACTCCGAGTACCGGGAGCGGGCGCGTTGGTCCGAGGTCGGCGTGCTCTACGAGAGCATCGGAAAGCCCGCGGCGGAGGTCGAGCCGGCGCGACAGCAATGCGAGCTCGAACGCCAGTGGCGGGCCGGCGGATTCGCGATGCTCGGGACCTTCACCGACGTGCTCGTCGACCGGCAAGCGAACGCGCTCGCGGCGGAGTTCTGCCACCGCAAGATCCGGGAGAAGGTCGAGGACCCCGCGGTGGCCGAGCTGCTCTGTCCGAAGGACCACCCCTTCGGGACGAAGCGCCTGTGCGTGGACACCGATTACTACGAGACCTTCAACCGGGACAACGTCACCCTCGTCGACATCAGGCGAGATCCGATCGAACGCATCACCCCCCGGGGGCTGCGCACCGGCGGGATCGAATACGCGTTCGACGCGATCGTCTTCGCGACCGGCTTCGACGCGATGACCGGCGCCCTGCTCGGCATCGACATCCGGGGACGCGGGGGCGTGCGGCTCGAGGACGAGTGGGCGGCGGGTCCGCGCACCTATCTCGGCCTGACGATGGCCGGCTTTCCCAACCTCTTCGCGATCACCGGCCCCGGGTCGCCTTCGGTGCTCACCAACATGGTGGTCTCGATCGAGCAGCACGTCGAGTGGGTCACCGACTGCATCGCCCATCTCGGGAAGCGCGGTCTCGCGCGCATCGAGGCGACCCGCGACGCCCAGGACGACTGGGTCGATCATGTGAACGAGACCGCGTACCAGACCCTCTACCCCCTCGCCGACTCCTGGTACATGGGCGCGAACGTCCCCGGCAAGCCCCGCGTCTTCCTGCCCTATGTCGGCAGCGCCGGCGACTACCGCCGGACCTGCGACGAAGTGGCGGCCGAAGGCTACCGGGGATTCCGGTTGGCGTGACGGACCCCGACCGCCCTCCCGGCCACCGCGCCGGATTCCCCGGGTAGGGAGTGGCGGCGGTGCTCGATCCCGGGCTCGGCGCGCGCGAGCGGCGCCGGTGTCTGCTCGCTCTCGTGGCCGCACTCTCGGTCGTAGGCGTATCCAGCTCCCTCGCCTGGCCGATCCTGGCCGAATCGCTGCGCCACCAGGGCTACGACGAGACCGCGATCGGCCTGAACGCGGCGGCTCAGTTCGCCGGGATCATCTTCGTGGCCGGGAACGCGACCTGGCTGATTCCCCGCCTGGGCTTCTTCCGCGCCATCGTCCTCGGACTCGTGCTCGTAGCCACGATGTTGGCGCTGCTGCCCACGATCCGGGACTACTCGACGTGGTTCGCGCTCCGCTTCGTGCTCGGCATCGGGAACTCCCTGCTCTTCACCGCCGGGGACACCTGGATCAACCAGATCGTGGACAACCGCGTGCGCGGGCGCTGGATGGGGATCTACAACACCGCGGGCATGGCGGGGTGGGCGGTGGGCCCGATCCTCGGCTCGCAGATGGACCCGAGCACCTACGGCCCCTTCCTCGTCGGGATCGGTGCGGTCACGGTCGCGCTCGCCTTCCTGCTGCCGACCCGGCAGATCGACGTGCGCATCCGCGTCGGACGGGAAGCGCGGGCGCCACTCGGACGCCTCCTCGCGGTCTTCGTCGTGGCGCCCACCGTGCTGCTCTCCTCGGGCATGTTCGGCGTGGTCGAGGGCGGCATCCAGTCCTTCGCGCACCTCTACACCATGGATGTGCTCGGCACGGAGTTCCGCGCCACGGGCTACGCGGTGATCTGGGTGGGCGCGGTGGGGGCCATCTTCTTCCAGTACCCCGCCGGCTGGCTCGCGGACCGCGTCGACCGCGGCTGGCTGCTCACGGGCTGCGTCGCATCGGCGGCGGCGGCGATGGCGCTCTTCCCGTGGCTGCTCCCCGGCGCGGACGGCCCTTGGTGGTCACCGGCCGCGCTCGCGCTGTGGGCGGTGGTCGTCGCGTGGGGAGGCACCATGGGCGCCACCTTCACCGTCGGCCTCACCCTCGTCGGCGAACGCTTTCGCGACGTGGAGCTGGTGGCCGCCAACGCCGTGTTCTCGTTGCTCTTCGGCCTGGGCGGGCTCGCGGGACCCTTCCTCGCGGGGGCCGCCATGGACCGCTTCGGCCCGCCCGGCTTCCCGGCCTCCATGCTCATCGTGACGGTGCTCTACGCGCTCTTTGCCGCCTACCGGCAGGCAACGCGCGGGCGGCGCGCGGCGCGATAGCCCGGCCCCGCGGAGCGGCACCCGTGCTCGGGTCGGGTGTGAGCACGGCGTCCCTGCGTTGGCGCCGGGGAGGGCGCTCCGGGTCCCGGCGCAGGTCCGTGTCATGCGGGCCGGAGTCGCGCCGCCGAGGCGCCCTCCCCGCGCGATGTGCGTGTCCCTGGCGCCTCGTGCGTGTGCCTGAACCGCCCCTCGGTCCCGCGCCGTCTACCTCGGTCCCCGTTGCACGTCCGGCTCGCAGAATGAAACGGCCCTCCGGGCCCCGGCGCGACTTTCCCACGCTGGCCGAGCATCCGCTCCAGATGGGTCGGGGCGATCCCCTCCGTGCCCTCACGGCGCTCTGTGGGCGGTGCCCATCGGCCCGATGGCGTTCGGAACCCGTCATCCGGGCGACCGATTCCGCTCCGGGACCGTAGCGTGGGATCACCCTGGGGTCCCGGCGCGGCCCTATCGCGTCACGGTGAGCTCGGCGTAGCGCGGCAGCAGGCAGCGCTGGTCCTGCATCGCGTCGCGCCGGAAGGGGGCGCCGAGCTCCTTGTTGACCACCACCTCGACCAAGGTGGTGATGCCCTCGTCCTGGGCGGAGCAGGAACGCGCGAGGGCGTCACGGAGATCCGCCATGGACGAGACCCGCACCCCTTCGAGTCCGAAGGCCTTGGCTACGTCCGCGTAGCTGAAGTCGTCGCCGAGCTCGGTGCCGACGAAACGCTCGTCGAACCAGAGGATGTCGTTCTTCTTCTCCGCCCCCCACTGGCCATTGCGAAAGACGACGACGCTCACCGGGACCTCCATCCGCCGGCAGGTGGGCAGCTCGTTCAGGCTGATGCCGAAGGCGCCGTCCCCGACCAGGGCCACCGCCGGGCGCTCGGGGCGGGCGAGCTTCGCCCCCATGATCGCGGGGAATGCGTAGCCGCAGTTCCCGAACATGCCCGGGGCGAGGAAGCTGCGCGTCTCCTCGAACTGGAGGTAGCTGTTGGCCATCGCGCAGATGTTGCCGATGTCGGTGGAGACCATCGCGTCCGGCGGCAGGCCGTCCTGGATCGCGCGCAGCTCTTGGCGGGGCG
>CAYFYD010000133.1:0-9079 GCA_964347195.1 uncultured Ectothiorhodospiraceae bacterium | reverse complement strand
TTCCCGCGTCGCCTCCCGTCATTCCCGCGAAAGCGGGAATCCATTCCGGTCAACGGGCCCCGAAACTCGAGTTTGCTGTGAAAACAGACTCGGGACGGGCGATGTGCCGCGTATCCAGGAGAACCGCCTTCGCGACGCCGGACCTTTTCATGCGACGGGGTGGCCGGCTCGTCCATGCTTGTCTTGAAGAGCCTTGGCGCCCCCGGCTCGCGGCGTCACGGGAAAGCAATCAGGAGCAGTACGATGAGAGACTACTATGGCTGGCGCGCCCGCATCGGGATCATCTATCCGGCGGCGAGCTGCGTTACGGAGCCCGAGTTCTACGCCATGGCGCCGGAAGGGGTCTCGATCCACACCGCGAGGCTGCCGCTCGCGGACGCGACCATGAGCGGGCTGGCCAACATGATGGCCGACGACGGCCTGGAGCAGGCGGCGCGCCTTCTCGCCCAGGCGCCGCTGCACGCGATGACCTTCTGCGGCACCAGCGCCTCCTTTCTCGAAGGCATCGGCTACGACCGCAGGGTCACCGAGCGTATCGCCGCGCTCGCGCCCGGCATCCCCAGCTCCACCACCTCGACGGCGGCGCTGCGGGCCCTGCGGACCCTGGGAGTGAGGAGCGTGAGCTTCGTCGGCCCCTACGTCGAAGACGTCACCGAGCGGGGCAGGATCTTCTTCGACGCGAACGGCTTCGACGTCACCGGCGCCCACGCGATGGGCTTGAGCGACAACCTCGAGCTCGACATGCTGCCGCTCGAAAAGGTCTACGCGTTCGCCCGGGAGCGGGTCGAGCCGGAAGCGGACGCGGTCTTCATCAGTTGCACCGGGATTCGCACCGTGGGCGCCATCGCGGCGCTGGAAGAGGATCTCGGAGTACCGGTGGTCACCGCGAACCAGGCGACCTTCTGGGACGGGCTGCGCCTCGCCGGCGTCCGGGATCGCCTGAAGGGATTCGGGACGCTCTTCGAGCACGATTTCGTCGAGTAGGCGCGCAGGAAGGAGTCCCGGAACGCGCTGCCGGCGGCGCAGGCATCGCACGCGGTCGAGGTTCCCGGCACACCGAGTCCCCGGCCTTCACGACTCGCTGTAGAGCGCCTCGATCCGAGGCGTCGCTCCCGCCCTGTCAATTCCAGGGAAGGCGGCGGCAGGAAACGCACCGGGCCGACCGTCTGCCACCTCGCCGGGGATGACATATACTCCCCCGCCGGTCCATCGGCACCTCGACCCGGCATCGGCCGAGGCGGGTTCGGGGCCATGCTTCCTCCTCCCGCCGTCGCGAGGCGCAGGGACGGCGAGAGCGCATGCCCGCGCGGGACGTGCCGGGAAGCGAAGACAGGACGACCATCCACGCACAAGACCCGGGGCGCACGAGATTGCGCCGTCACGGTGCAGGCGCACCGCTCTCGAGGGGCTCTCATGGAGCCTCGTCTCTCACACAGGAGCTGTTCAAGTGATCAACCCATCAGACGACTCTTATCGCGTGTCCGAAATGAAGCGCATGCGGGAGGGCTTCGAGCGAGGGAGCCTCACCCGCCGGGAGTTCATGCAGGGGCTCATGGCGCTCGGAATCGGCGCCGCCGGTGCCGGCGCCTTCGTGGCGACATCGCACGATGTGCAGGCCGCGACTCCGAAGCGCGGAGGGCGGCTGCGCTTCGCCTGGAACGTGCACGGACCGACCGACACCCTGGACCCGATTCTGGTGATCGGAGCAACGGACTACATCCGGGTGCGGGCCTACTACAACAGCTTGGTGCGCTTCAACGACGACCTGACCCTCTCGCCCGAGATCGCGGAGGAGTGGAGCGCGAACGACGCGGTCACCGAGTGGACCTTCAAGCTGAGAAAGGGCATCGAGTTCCACAACGGCAAGACGCTGGACGCAGACGACGTCGTCTACTCCATGAACCGGCATCTGGGCCCCGACTCCGTCTCCAAGGGCAAGTCCCTCGTGAGCATGGTCACGGAGTGGAAGAAGATCGACCAGTACACGGTGAAGGCGATCATGGATTCGCCGAATGCGGACCTGCCGGCCGCGCTCGGCACCTTCCACTTCAAGATCGTCGAGAACGGGGCGGAGGGCGAGTACTTCCACAAGCCCAACGGCACGGGACCCTTCAAGTCCCAGGAGTTCAACCCCGGCATTCGTGCCCTGGGAGTGCGCAACGAAAACTACTGGGTGGACGGAAGGCCCTACCTCGACGAGCTGGAGACTTTCGCGATCACCGACCCCTCGGCCCGCACCAACGCCGCCATCGCCGGCGACGTGGAGGTGGCGGGAGCTCCCGACCCCAATGCATTCAAGCTGATCGAGGAGAGCGACAACGTCGAGCTGCTCTCGATTCCGTCCGCCAACCTGACCGGGATCGTGTGCATGGCGGACCGCAGCCCCGGCAACAATCGCGATTTCGTGCTCGGGCTCAAGTACCTGCAGAACCGCGAGCGGATCGTGCGCACCCTCATGAAGGGGCACGCCATCGTCGGCAACGACCACCCGATCTCGCCCGCCTATCCCGACCACTGCTCGGAGCTCCCGATCCGGGAGTTCGATCCCGACCGGGCGAAGTTCCATCTCCAGAAGTCGGGGATCACCGAAGCCACCGTCCTCGCCGGCGAGGTGCGCCCGGGGGTTACCGACTTCTGCCTGATGCTGCAGGCGGAGGCGAGAAAGGTCGGCTTCACCCTCAACGTCAAGAAAGTGCCGACGGACGGCTACTGGGGCACGGTGTGGATGAACACCCCGGTGTGCGCCACGGGCTGGAACATGCGCCCGAGCGCCAACCTGATGCTCACCCTCGCCTACAAGTCCGATGCGGCCTGGAACGAGTCGCATTGGAACAACCCGCGCTTCGACCAGCTCCTGCTCGATTCACGGGCGGAGAAGGACGACACCAGGCGCCACGAGATGTACTGCGAGATGCAGCGGCTCATCCGGGACGAGGGCGGGCAGCTCATTCCCTGCCACATCAACTACGTGGACGCGGTCAGCAAGAAGGTCCGGGGCCTGGGCGCGGTGCCGCTCAGCAACGCGAGCGGCTGCGAATGGCCCGAGTTCGCCTGGCTCGACGCCTGATCGCCCGGCGCCTCCGAAGCGGGGCGCCACGCGGCCGGCACAGGGAGGTGCCGGCGCCCTCGCCGCCGCGATAGAGCGCCCATTCGTTGCCGTCGGTGCAGAGGAGGTCGGGGATGGCCGAGAAGCGCTCGAACTGCGTGCTGAAACCGGAGCAGTGCCGATGCAGAGCTACCGCCAGCAAGACACCCTCGACGGTCTGGAGCCGTGGCCTTTCGTCGAGGACGGCCCGTCAGAGTATCGGATCTTGCGGGGCAACCCGCGGGCCTCCGGGCGGCTCGACCTCGGCGCCGGCGACGCCGCGCACCGTATGGGCGTCTGGGCGTGCACCGAGGGCACGTTCGAGTGCATCGAGCGGGGCGACGAGCTGCAAACCGTCCTCGAAGGGCGACTGCGCATCGTGCGCGAGGACGGCACGAGCTGCGAGCTCGGTCCGGGCGACAGCTTCTTCACCCGCAAAGGGGAACGCCTGATCTGGAACGTGCTCGAAGACGTGAAGAAGGTGTTCTTCACTCACGACCGGGACGGCGTGGCGTAGCCGTCTCCGCCCGCATCGGGGTGTGCACCATCGACCTGCTCCACATCGCCGCGGCCCTCGGTCAGACCGCTTCCGGGCTGGTGTCCCTGGACCACCGGCAACGCAGCGCGGCCCGCGCATCGGGACTCGAGTGGGTCGAGCTTTCGGCCTGATGCCGCCCGGTATGGCGATCGACGCCGATTCCCGGACGATCACCCGCGTCGCCCTGCGGAACTACAAGAGCATCGCCGCGTGCGACATCGAGCTGGCTCCATTGACGATCCTTGTCGGCCCGAACGGCGCCGGCAAGAGCAACTTCCTCGACGCGCTGCGTTTCGCCGCCCAGGCGTTGCGTTTTTCCCTGGACCACGCGCTGCGCGAGCGCGGCGGGATCAATGAGGTCCGGCGGCGGTCGCGAGGCCATCCGAATCACTTCGGTGTCCGCCTCGATTTCCGGCTTCCCGAAGCGACCGGATGGTACGCATTTGAAATCGGCGCTCGTCCGAAGGGCCGCTACATCGTGCGTAAAGAGGAGTGTGTGGTCAGCTCGGCGAACCGGGAACGGTCGGATTTCTTCCGAGTAGAGAATGGACGGACGGTCACCAGTTCCTTCGCCCATCCTCCCGAAGCCGGCAGTGACCGCCTGTATCTCATGCAGGTAGCCGGATATCCGTCGTTCCGCCCGGTCTACGATGCGCTGGCGGGGATGGGCTTCTACAACCGCCACCCCGAACAGATTCGCGAGCTCCAGTCGCCGCACCCGGGCGACCTCCTCGAGCCGGACGGGAGCAACATCGCCAGTGTTCTTGCGAACTTGAAGGCGGACTCGCCGGAGAGTGCGGAGCGGATGAGCGAGTACCTCTCCAAAGTCGTCCCGGGAACGGTCGGCTTGGAGCCGAAGAGCGTGGGACCCAGGCTCACGGTGGAGTTTCGCCAGGAGGTGCGAGGCGACCGCCACCCATGGCGTTTCCTCGCCAACAACGTATCGGAAGGAACCTTGCGGGTTCTGGGGGTGCTCGTGGCGCTCCATCAGGAAGCGGGTATGGAGTCGGGAAATGCGAGACTGGTCGGGATCGAGGAGCCGGAAAGCGCCCTTCATCCCGCTGCGGCGGGAGTGCTGGCGGATGTGCTGCTCGAAGCGAGCGAGCGCATGCAGGTGATCGTCACCAGCCACAGCGCGGATCTGCTGGATCGAGAAACGATTCCGCTGGAATCCATCCTGGCCGTGGTTTCGGAAGACGGAGAGACGCGACTCGCTCCGCTCGACGACACGGGGCGCTCCATGCTTCGCGATCACCTGTTCACCGCCGGCGAGTTGCTCCGCATCGACCAGCTAACGCCCGATCCGGATCTCTCGACACCTGTCCAGTCGAATCTTTTCCGAGACGAGGCGTGATCCTTGACAAACATCGTCGCCATTGTCGAAGGGGACGGTGAGGTGGCGGCGGTCCCCGTATTGATTCGGCGGATCGGCTCGGAGGTGTTCCCGCTCTCCCCGCCGACCGTCCTGAGACCGATCCGGGTACGCCGTCATCAGATTCTCGAGGAGGGTGAGTTGGAACGGTATGTGAGTCTGGCCGCGCTTCGCGCAGGAGACGGCGGTTGCATACTGGTTCTGTTGGATGCGAACGGGGATTGTCCGGCGGAGCTCGGTGCCCTCATCCTGCGACGAGCCCGGACGGTGGGTTTCGGTCGTCGCATCGAAGCGGTCCTCGCAGAGTGTGAGTACGAGACTTGGTTTATCGCGGTGGCCGAATCTATTGCCGGAGCGCGGGGGATTTCGCCGCACGCATCGGCTCCGGAGGACCCCGAGTCGATCCGGGGCGCCAAGGAGTGGCTACGGAACCGGATGCGGGGGTCATACAGTCCGACCGCCGATCAGGCCGCGTTGACTGCACGTTTCGACATGGCATTGGCGCGTAGACGCTCGCCGTCCTTCGACAAGATGTGGCGCGCGGTGGTGGCGCTGTTGCAGTGAGCAGTTCATTGCCGGGGCCGGAGGTGACGTGGCTCGTCGACGGAATCTTCCGAGGTTCGCGACGAGCAAGACGACGAGCTGGATCGGGAGGCGACCACCGGGAGACGCACGTGAGGATCCAGGCTCGCTCACTCTCCCACGCCACGATACGCTTCCCTGTGATTGCAACTATTACGGGACGATTGACAATTTCTTCACACCCCACAACCGCGACGAGCGAGAGAGCGACGCGATGCTGAGATCCCGATTCATCGACGTGACCTACACCCATACCGAGGGCATGGAGACCTGCATCGTCCCGCCCGGCATGCACTTCCCCGGCGGCACGACCCTGCTCGAGAAGCGTCGCATGCTCGAAGGAGACGGTGAGCTCGCTTGGCTGCGCAGCGCCCTGCTCAACGAGCCGAGGGGCCACGTGGCGATGTACGGCGGGTTCCTGACCGCCCCGACCGGCCCGGACCACGACGCCGGCATCATCTGGTCGGACGGGGAGCGCTGCAACGACATGTGCGGCCACGGCACCATCGCGCTCGGCATGGCGATGGTGGCCCTCGGACTGGTTCCCGAATCGAGCGACGGGCGCACCGAGATCCGGTTCGATACGACGGCGGGTCCGGTGACGGCGGAGGTCCGCTCTTCCCGGCACGCCGTCGAGTGGACCCGCTTCGAGAACGTCCCCGCTTTCGTCGCGGCCACGGACGTGCCGGTAGAGCTGCCCGGATACGGCGAAGTGAAGGTGGACATCTCGTTCGGAGGCAACTACTTCGCCATCGTGAAGTGGAGCGGCCGCGACAAGAAGGTGGCCCCCGGGAACGGCGCCTTCTTCCGGGAGCTCGGCCGCCTCGTGCGCCGGCAGCTTGCGGAGAAGGTCGATCTGAGGCACCCCGAGCACGCACACATCCGCTATCCGTCGAGGGACACGGACCTTCTCGTCACCTTCTGGCACGAATCGGAGCGCAACGACGCGAGATACCGGAACGTGCACGTGCTCTCCGGCGGCCTGCTCGACCGTTCTCCCGGCGGCACCGGGACGAGCGCCATGATGGCGATGCTGGAAGCGCGCGGAGAGCTGGCGATCGGCGAGACCATCCGGTCCGAGGGGCTGCTCGGCAGCGGCACCTTCGAGGGCTGTCTGGTCCGCGAGACGAAGCTCGGCTCCCAGCGCGCGGTGGTGCCCACCGTGAAGGGCAGCGCCCACATCACCGGCTACGCCAAGTGGCTGATCGACCCCGACGATGCGGTGGGCAGGGGCTTCGTGGTGACCTGAACCGAGCCGGACCCTCGTTCCGGCGCCGCCTCGATTGCGCGCCGTGTGTCGGGCGACGGAGCTTGGTGCCCCTATGGGCCACGGGGAGAAGGCTGTACGTCCAGCCGGCTGCGCTCGAAGCGCATGGGGGCGACGTTGGCGTCGAACTCCCGGGCGAGGCGATGGCCGGCGTAGGTGGCGTGCACCACCGCGCCCGGCACGTCGCAATCGCCGATCTTCTGAAGCGTGCGGATGCCGGCCTCGCGCAGGTCCTGCGGGCGGGCGATGAGCGTCCGGTACAGCGTGTCCTGCGGCTCCCGTGCGCCGGCGACGACCAGGGTTGCGGCTTCCAGCTCGCGGGTTTCGCCGGCGTAGCGGCCGGACAGGGTGACGGCCCCGCCATCGAAAGCGGTAACGTAGAAGCCGGTGACGATGTCCACCCCCAGCTCGATGAGCCGCTGCTGCGCGTACCATTGGTCGTGGGTGTTGCTGCACCACGCCGAAACCAGGTCGGCCGGGGTGACATAGGTGATGCGGTGCCCCTTCTCCGCGAGCAGCTCGGACAGGCAGCCACCCATGTAGTACTGGTCGAAGTCGAAGAGCAGCACCGGCGAGACGACCTCGGCGCCCGCCATGACGTCGTCCGGGGTCAGGACTCGGCCGCCGAAGGCCGCGGGCACCGGCACCGAACGCTGGTCCGAGAGCGCAGTCGTCCAGCGCGCGCCGGTCGCGACGACCACCCGTGGGAAGCCGAACTCCAGCAGGTGCTCCGGCGAGAGCGGGCTGTCGAAGTAGGTCTCGACGTTGGGGAGCTTGTCGAGCTGCCCCTGTCGCCAGTCCCTCACCCGTATCCAGGTCGCGAGTCCGGGCAGCCGCGACTCGCGACAGAGGCGTCCTCCGAGCTCGGTGCCCGCTTCGGCGAGGGTGACCTCGTAGCCGCGCTGGCCGAGCGCGCGCGCCGCCTCGAGGCCCGCGGGGCCCGCACCGACCACGAGCACGCCGTCGCCGGAAGCGCGCCCTTCGATCTGCTCCGGATGCCAGCCCCGCCGCCACTCCTCGCCGATGGTGGGGTTCTGGGTGCAGCGGATCGGTACCGACTCGTGGAAGCACGAGTAGCAGATGTTGCAGCCGATGCACTCGCGGATGTCGTCCTCCCTCCCCTCCTCGATCTTCTTCGGCAGGAAGGGGTCCGAGATGGAGGGGCGGGCCGCCCCGATGAGGTCGAGCACTCCGCGCTTGACCTGCGACACCATCGAGTCGGGCGAGGTGAAGCGCCCGACGCCCACCACCGGCTTCGAGGTCATCTGCTTCGCGAAGGCGACGTAGGGCTCCTGGTAGCCCTCTCCGGAATAGCGCGCATTGGAGCTGTCCTGCACGCCGAAGGTCTTGAGGTCCCAGAGATCCGGCAGCTCCCCGCCCAGCTCGAACACCCCTCGCCCCTCGTCGTGCCACTGAAGGCCCGGATCGCCCATCAGCTCGTCGACCGAGAAGCGCACCGCCACCGCGCAGGTGTCGCCGACCGCTTCCCTGGTGTCTTCGACCATTTCCCGCAGCAGGCGCACGCGGTTCTCGAGCGAGCCCCCGTACTCGTCGTTGCGGCGGTTGGTGCGCCGGGAAATGAACTGGAAGGGTCCGTAGCTCATGCCCGCGTAGACATAGATGATGTCGAAGCCGGCGCGCTTCGCCCGCTTCGCCGCGTCCACCTGCCAGGTGCGCAGGTTCCGGATGTCCTGCTTGTCCATCGCGCGCGAGTGCAGGGGAAACTGCCCGTGCCCGGCCGCCCGCAGCATGGGCAGGCCCGAGGGAGAGAGCGGCATCTCGCGCGTGCCCCGGTTGCTGGTCATGCTCGACCCGTAGAAGAGCTCCACTCCCGCGAGCGCGCCGTGCTCGTGCACCCCGTCCACCATCAGCGCGAGGTTCTTCACGTCCTCGTCGTCCCACAGCCGCGAATAGCGAAGCGGAGCGTCGTCGGCGCTGGGGTGGATCGAGCAGTAGCCGGTGCACACCACTCCCCAGCCGCCCTCGGCGCGGATCGCGCGCAGTCCCCGGCGGGTGTTCGGCATGTCGACCCCGGTGCTGCTCGCGTGGGGCACCTGATAGAAGCGGTTCCGGGCCGTCACCGGCCCGATCCGCACCGGCTCGAAGAGGACATCGTATCTGGGGTCTCTGACCATGCGCCTGCTGCTCCCGTGGTGCGCCGGGGGCGGCGTCGCGGCGCCCCCCCCCGGCCGGGTGAAGGGTGGCGCACACGCCCCCGTCCGTCCTTCCCGCGCA
>CAYFYD010000132.1:0-9145 GCA_964347195.1 uncultured Ectothiorhodospiraceae bacterium | reverse complement strand
CCGCGCGAGGCGAGCACCTCGACCATCGCCCGGGCGTTCGTCACCACCTGCTCCTGGTAGGCCCTGAACCCGGGCTGCATCGCCTCCTTGAGGGCGAGCGCCTTGGCGGCGATGACGTGCATCAGCGGTCCGCCCTGGGTGCCGGGGAAGACCAGGGAGTTGAGGCGCTTCGTGAGCTCCGGATTGGCGCGGGCGAGGATCATCCCCCCCCGGGGTCCACGCAAAGTCTTGTGGGTGGTGGTGGTGACCACGTCGGCGACCGGCACCGGATTGGGATAGAGCCCCACCGCCACCAGGCCGGCGACGTGCGCCATGTCCACGAAGAGCCAGGCTCCCGCCTCGTCCGCGATGGCGCGGAAGCGCTCCCAGTCCATGAAGCGGGAGTAGGCGGAGAACCCCGCGACGATCAGCTTGGGACGGTGCTCGCGCGCGAGCGCCGCGACTTCGTCGTAGTCGAGCTCTCCGCTCTCGGCGTCGATACCGTACTGCACCGCATGGTAGAGCTTTCCGGAGAAGTTCGGCTTCGCGCCGTGGGTCAGGTGGCCGCCGTCGGCGAGGCTCATCCCGAGCACGGTGTCCCCCGGCTCGACCAGGGCCATGTACACCGCGGCGTTCGCCTGGGAACCGGAATGGGGCTGCACATTCACGAAGTCGGCGCCGAAGAGCGCCTTCGCCCGCTCGATCGCGAGCCGCTCGGCGACGTCGACGTGCTCGCAGCCTCCGTAGTAGCGCCGGCCGGGATAGCCTTCCGCGTACTTGTTGGTGAGCTTCGAGCCCTGAACCTTCATCACCCCGCGGCTCGTGTAGTTCTCGGACGCGATGAGCTCGATGTGCTCTTCCTGGCGCTGTCCTTCCGCCTCTATCGCCGCCCAGAGCTCGGGATCGAACTCGGCCACCGGGTAGGCTTCGGCCATGGGTCTCTACCTCGTCTCGGGTCGTTGCGCACCGTGAAGTGTACGGTCTCGGAGGGAGCGCGGACAGGGCGAGCCTCGTCCAACGAGAGATGAGCCCGAAGGGAGGGCGCGAACGCGCGATCCCGATGCATCCGGCCTGCGGCACCGCGCCTGCCCCGCCCCGGGATCTACCCCGCGAGAGAGCGGCGGGAGTTCGGGGCGCGAGTGCGCGATCCCGGTGCATCCGGCTCGCCGACGTCGGAACTGGTGGCGGCGACCGCGTGCTTGGCTCGATCCAGGCGCATGCGGCCCGCCTCACCGCCCCGCCCCGGACGGATGGATTCCCGCTTCCGCGGGAATGACGGTACTCCTATCGGGGGCTGTCCCCCCGTCACGCGTACCATTCCCGTCATTCTCGCGCCGAAACCCATGCGCCCCGTCATTCCCACCTCCGACCCCGCACTCCCCGTCATTCGACCCCGCACTCTCCGTCATTCCCGCGGAAGCGGGAATCCATGCTGCGGGGGCAAGGACGTCTCCGATGCGCGGTCCGTCGTTCCCTTTGCGCGGTCCGTCGTTCCCTTGATGAACGGGAATCCGTGTGCGTTTGCCCTGGCCGAACACGGATGCGGCCCGGCACACGGATGCGGTCCGGCGCCGCGCTCAGGATCGGACCCGCGTCTTCTCCGGATCGTAGAAGGGGAAGGGGACGACCCGGGCCGGGATTCGTTTCTGGTGGCCGTCGATCTTGCCGACCTCGACCTCGGTGCCGGGCTCGGCGTACTCCACCACCAGCCGGGCGAGCGCGATGCTCTTGCCCAGGATGGGCGAGCGGGTGCCGCTCGTGACCTCGCCTGTTTGCGCGCGCCCGACGTGGATGCAGTCGCCGTGCACGGCCACCTCCTCGCCCGCGAGCTCGAGGCCCACCAGCTTGCGCTGGGGCGCGGCCTTGCGCCGCTCGAGCGCGGTCCGGCCGACGAAGTCCTCGTTCTTCGATTTGAGCGCGACCGCGAAACCTATCCCCGCTTCGAAGGGATCGGTCTGGTCGCTGAACTCGTAGCCGCCGAAGACGAGGCCCGCCTCGATCCGCAGCATGTCCAGCGCGTCGAGACCCATGGGGCAGAGGCCGTGGGGCTCGCCCGCCTCCCGGACCGCGTCCCACAGCGCGGGGGCGTCGCCGGGATGGCACCACACCTCGTAACCGAGCTCGCCGGTGTAGCCGGTCCGGGAGACGACGAGCGGCACCCCGTCGAAGCCGCCGATGCGCCCGATGCTGAAGCGGAACCAGCCGAGCTCCTCGATCGCGGGCTGGGCCGGCGGCGTCCAGATCACCTGCGAGAGGATCCGCCGGCTCTCCGGTCCCTGCACCGAGACGTTGTGGAGCTGGTCCGTCGACGACTTCACCCACACCCGCAACCCCAGGCGCTTCGCCTGGTCGCGCAGCCAGACGCCGCAGTAGTCGTCTCCGCCCACGAAGCGGAAGTTGTCGGCGCCGAGGCGGAAGACGGTGGCGTCGTCGATCATCCCGCCGCTCTCGTAGCAGAGCGCGCCGTAGGAGACCTGTCCGACCGCGAGGCGCCGCACGTTGCGGGTGAAGGTGGCCTGGAGGAGCGCTTCCGCGTCGGGTCCGAGGACCTCGAACTTGCGCAGCGCCGAGAGGTCCATCATCACCGCCCGTTCCCGGCAGGCCCAGTACTCCCGCACCGCCCCGTGGTTGTTGAAGTGGCTCGGCAGCCAGAAGCCGCGGTACTCGACGAAGTTGCGGGTGAGCGCCGAAGTGCGCTCGTGGAAGCCCGTCTCGCGGGTCAGTCGGGGCTCGGCATCGGTACTCATTCTGAATGCAGTCGCCTTGCTGAAGGTGTGCTTCTCCGGGTAGACCCGCACGTGGATGTCGGTCGGGTTCCAGGCGTTCGCGGCGTCGATGTCGTCGGGACAGGCCGACGACACGCAGACGAGGTCGGTGAGCGCCCGGAGCAGGACGTAGTCGCCCGGCCGGGACCAGGGCTCGTCCAGGTAGAGCTGGTTGTCGTCGTCGAAATTGGTGTTGTAGAAGAAGTTGGCCGCCATCCAGCCCCGCCGCGCGCCCACTCCGTAGGGGCCGAGCGCGCGGCTGAAGTTGTCGGAACAGTTCACGTGGCCGGGGTAGCCGAGGTCTTCGTAGTACTTCGCGCTGCACGCGACCCCGAAGGTGTCGTGGCGCCCCACCGTGTCCCGCACCACTTCGACGAGCGGCTGCATGTCGACGTCGTAGTACTTGGAGAGCAGCCCGGGGCCGGGGTAGGCAGCTCCCATGAGGGTGCGGGTGACGGTGGCGTCTATGCAGCGTTCCACGCCGCGTTCGAGCGGAGCCACGGCAAAGGCCTGGAAATCGGAGCACTCCCGGCCTTCGACATCGATGATCTGGATGAACTCGCCCGCCTTCACCTCGTAGGGGAGGGCGGTGCCCGCCTCGACGTGCACCTCCAGGCGCATCGCGGCCAGGGGTTCCGGCAGGGGAGGCGGCGCGCCCTCTTCCGGAGGGGAGTTCCGGTGCACGAAGATCAGCAGATCGGTAGGGGGATCCTGGGCGTCGGCCCGCATCGGGCCGCCGGGGGCGGCGAGGAAGAGCACGCCGTCGCGCTCCGCGCTCAGGGTCATGCGTTCTCCCGGGGCGGAGTCGGGAGCGAAGAGGCGCGCGGCCCGCGCCCCCGCGAGGTCGAGACCGCGCGAGCGCAGGCTGGCTACGACCCGTCTCGCGTCCTCGCCCCCGTCCGCCGCAAGCGCGGCGAGGGCAGGGGCGCCGTGGCCCGGTCGCATCCCGAGGATGCCGGTGTCCGCGTTGCCCTCCGCGTCGAAGGCCACCAGCTCGGCGCATTGGCGGCCTTCGGGGTCGATGATCTCGAGGCGGTCGCCGGCGCGCAGCGGCACCACCGTCGCGCCGCCGCCCCGGACCACGTAGCGCTCGGTCCCCGGCGGGAGGCGCCGCAGTCCGGGCTCCAGGAGTCGCGGGCTCGAGAGGTCCATGTCGCGTGCGCTCCAGATCTCGCTTCGGATCCGCTGCCGGAGGGACATGTTCTCACTTGTCCGGCGCAGAATCGAGGGCACGGCGCGTTCCTCGCCTGCGTTCGGCGGTGTTCCGACTCGAGCGCCGGTGACCGGCCCCTGCTTCTTCCCGCCGTCCACTGCCGCGCACGCCACCATCTCCCAGCCGTGGAACACGACGGCCAATCCGACGTGGCGTACGGAGGGCTGGCGGCGGTCGAGGTGCTCATCGGCCAAGTAGCCTCGCAACTGCCTCACTGCCTCCTCCAGGCGCTTGGCCACCGCGCGCTCATCCGCGGCCTCGCGGCGCTTCAGGTACTTCATCTCGATCACGTAGCCGTAGCGAAGGTCCGGATAACGTGCCAGGAAGGGCTCCAGGTACAGGTCCGCACAGCCCTTGTTCAACTCGTGTCCGGATCGGATGAGGTAGTGGCCGACCAGGCTGAAGTGAGCGCCATGAAGGCATGCAGTACCTTCTCCCCGTCCAGGTAGTCCCTGATGCCGGTCTGAGCGGCGACTGCATCGGCCAAGTGCCGAAGCGCCGGGGTCGGATCAGGAAGACGTAGCTCTCGTCCTCCAGGCGACGGAGGAATCGGGTCTTGTCCACGTAGAGCCAGCCTCTCAGGCGGATGCGCCTGATGTCGGCCTCGCCGTAGGGTATGCGGGGATGGGCGGCGGCCACTGGCGCGCCCCTTGGTCTTCAGGTCGGGACGACGCTCCCGATCATGCCACAGCCCGGCCCCCTTCGGCGGAGACGGCGGTGCGAGTCCGCTCGCTCGCCGGCCTGAAGCGTGGCCCCGGCCGCGGCCGGATGGAAGAGGCCATGACCTCCCGCGAGCCCCGTATCACACGCCCATCAGGTCCGAGCGTGCCTTCTCGAGGTGGGCCGAGATGACGCGCACGGCGCCGTCGACGTCGCGGCTCGCGATGCGCGAGTAGAGCTCGCGGTGCTGGCGGTTGTACTGCGCCATGCGTTCCGGGCTGAGGATGGTGTCGCGCCGGGCGCGCCATTGCGCATGCGTGCGCACATCGTTGAGCTGCCGGTAGAGCGACATCAGCAGGGGGTTGTGCGTGCTCGCCGCGATGCTGAGGTGGAAAGCCTCGTCGCCACGGGAGAACGCCTTCGCGTCGTGCGCCCCCGCCTCGAGCCGCGCGAGCGCCTCCGCCATGCGCTCGATGTCCTGCGCGTTCGCGTGGAGGACGGCGAGCCGGACCATCGGCGGCTCGATCGCCATCCGCACGTCGATGAGCTCCAGCGGGGAAGTCAGCACCGCGACGTCCTCCTGGCCGATGTGCCCGCGGTAACGCACGAAGGTGCCGCTCCCCACCCGGCGGACGATGAAGTCGAGGGCGGCGAGCCGGTCGAGGGCGGCGCGCACCGTGCCGCGCGCGGCCCCGAACTCGACGCTCAGCTCGCGCTCCGGGGGCAGGCGCTCGCCGTAGGCGTACTCGCCTTCCAGGATGGCGCGTCGCAGGTGCGAGGCGATGCGGGCGGAGCTCGCAGCGGGCGCGCCCCGCCCCGCCCCGGCGCGCGCGGCGACCGCGCTCTGCGGAGGGTGTCTTGCCGCCTGCTTCATCACCAACGCACAATTGGTTCTGCTTTGGTCTTGCAACTTGCGGTCAGAGGGTTGAAATTGGATCATACTTCTCGTTACCGTACAAGCCCCGTGCACACGTTATCGTATTCTGTCTGGGCCTATTGAACGGTAGGGAAACGCCGGTACGAGCATCTGGCAAAGGGGCAGACAACCACGTCTATCGGCTTGATATTGGTCTGAATTCCAAGACCGCAATCCGGCTGCCGGCCGGCGCATGGGCAGGTGCGCGGGCCGCCCGTTCGGGGTCAGAATACGCGGAGACGGCCCGCCGATGGGCGGACATTCAGGGCTCGAGGGGCTCAGCATCACAAGGGAGGACGCAAGATGGCCGCGAAGAAGAAAGCCGCGAAGAAGAACACGGGGCGCACCCGCTCCGCCGCCGCGCCGCGCTCCGCGATGGCGGTCGAAGAGTACGTGAACCAGCCCGGGAGGGCGGAGCAGGTCCGCGATGTCCGAGACAGGATCAATGCGCTCGGGATCACCTACATCTACTATCAGTTCATCTCCGTGACCGGGCGCGTGGTCGGCAAGGGCATCCCCGCCGACCATTGGGAACGCACCGCGGAGCGGGGCTTTCAGCTCGTGTACGGCTCCACCGCCAACCTGTTCATCGACCGGCACGGCGACTACATCGGCTACGGACCCGAGGCCAAGGAGCTCGTCGGCATCCCGGACCCGGACACTTTCTGCCAGTTGCCCTGGGACAAGCGGGTGGCGCGCGTGTTCTGCACCTGTTTCCGCAACCGGGAGGAGGTGGACGGCCCGGGGGCGCCGCTCACCTCGGACTGCCGCGGCAACCTGCGCCGGATCCACGACGAGTTCACGCGCAAGCACGGCGGCCTGCATCTGCGCCACGGCATGGAGCCCGAGATGATGTGGCTCAAACGCGGCGAGGACGGCATGCCGGACGGCGGATTCTCCAAGCCCTTCTGCTACCACATCGACCAGTTCGAATCGCTGCGGCCGGTGTTCATGCAGGTCATCGAGTACGCGCGTTTCATGGGCCTCGACATGATTCAGGGCGACCACGAGGACGCCCCGGGGCAGCTCGAGCTCAACTGGCAGTTCGACGACGCGCTGCGTACCTGTGACCGCCTGAGCACCTACCGCCAGATCTGCGCCCAGGTCGCGCGCGAGAACAATCTCATCGCGTGCTTCATGTCCAAGCCCTTCATGGGCGTGTCCGCCAACGGGTGCCACACCAACATCTCCCTCTGGACGGGCGGAGAGGAAGGCATCAACGCGCTCGGGAACGATCCGCTGAACGGCCACGACGGCGTCTATACCTACCTGAGCGGGGGCGAGAACCACTTCATGCCGGAGGGCGACGACCCCCAGATACCGGGGCGGGTCGGCCTTCAGTGCGTGGCCGGCGTCATGGAGCACCTGGATGCGCTGACCGCGCTCGGCTGCTCCACCGTGAACTCCTACCGCCGGCTCTGGGACACCGGCTTCTGGGCGCCGGTGTACAAGGACTGGGGCTACCAGAACCGCACCACCGCGCTCCGCATTTCGGCCCCCGGGCGCTTCGAGTACCGGGCGGTGGACTCGGCCGTCAATCCCTACCTGCTCTGCGCCGGCCTGCTCAAGGCCTTCGACGACGGGATCTCGAACGACATGGACCCGGGAGCGCCCGAGAACCGCAACATCTACGAGGCGATGGAGGCGGGCAAGGAGGTCACGAAGCTTCCGATGTCGCTCGGCGAGTCGCTCGCGGCGCTGCGCAAGGACGATGTCGTGCTCTCCGGCCTCCCCGACGAGATGGCCCGGGTGTTCTTCCACTACAAGGACGACGAGTGGGCGAAGTTCATGGCCACGGTGACCCAGTGGGACATCGAGACCTACATCGACTGCCTGCCCTGACCGGAGAGCGGGCGCGAAGGAGGACCTGAACATGTGTGGAATTGCCGGCCTCATTCACCGGGGCGGGAGCGCGGACATCGGCAGCGAGATGACCGCGATGCTGCAGAGCATCAAGCATCGCGGTCCGGACTCGACCGGCTTCGCGCTCTACGGTACGGGGTTGAACGACCAGTACGTCATGCGCTTCAAGGTGGCGGAGCAGGAAGACGTGAGGAAGGGCTTCCGGATCCGTGACGAGATGAAGGCGCGCAAGGCCGCGGTCGATGCGCGGCTCGCGGAGCTCGGCGTCGAGGTCGTGGGCGAGGCGCAGGTCACCGAGTACGCCTATCGTTACGTGTTCGCGTTCGACGGCGACCTGCGCCGGGCGACCGACTACGTGGAGGACATCGAGGGCGTCGAGATCATCTCGCTCGGTCATGCCCTCGAGCTCGTCAAGGACCTCGGAGACGCCACCCGGGTGTCCGCTCAGTACGGCCTCGGCGGCTTCGAGGGGACCCATGCGATCGGTCACACCCGGATGGCGACGGAGTCCGACGTGGACATCCGTTCCGCCCATCCCTACTGGGCCTACCCCTTCAACGACGTGGCGGTGGTGCACAACGGCCAGCTCACCAACTACTGGGGGATGCGCCGCGAGATGGAGCGCCGGGGGCACCGCTTCATGTCCAACTGCGACTCGGAGCTCATCGCGGTGTATCTCGCCGACGCGATCGACCGCGGGGAGGAGCTCGAGGGTGCGATGTGGCGTTCCATCGACGAGCTCGACGGCGTGTTCACCTACGTGGTGGCGACCGGAGATCGCCTCGGGATGGCCAAGGACGTGATGGCGGCCAAGCCGATGGTGCTCTACGAAGGCGACGACTTCGTCGCGCTCGCATCGGAAGAAGTGGCGATCCGGGCCATCTTTCCCGAGGAGATCGACACCTACGACCCGTACGAAGGGGAGGTCCGCGTATGGCAGAGCTAGACAGGGAGGGCGCCTCCTTCGAAATGGGGATGCACACCGAGCAGCTCTCGGGACGCACCCAGCAGGTGTACTTCTCGCCCGAGGAAGCCGAGAACTTCACCTATCCGGAGGCTTTCGACGTCGACTTCAACCGGCGCACCGAGCTGGACGCGGCGGATCTCGACTCCGGCACGGTGAACCGACGCCTGCGCGAGCTCATGGCGCAGGGCTACGGTACCATCGTGGTGAAGAACCCCGGCGCCAGGCATTCCCTCGGGGTCGGTATTCTCAACCGCCTTCAACTCTACTTCGAAGGCAGCCTCGGGTACTTCGGGTGCGGGCTCATCGACGGTCCCAACGTGCGCGTGTCGGGGCGCGTCGGCTGGTCCTGCGCCGAGAACATGATGGCGGGCACGGTGGTGGTCGAGAAGAACGCGGGCTCGGTGTTCGGAGCGGCGCTGCGCGGCGGCGATCTCGTGTGCAAGCGCGACGTGGGCTCGCGCACCGGCATCGACATGAAGGGCGGCACCATCATCGTGGGCGGGCGCAGCGGTGCGTTCAGCGGCTTCCTGATGCAGCGCGGGCGCATGGGGGTCCTCGGCGACGCGGGCGTGAACCTCGGCGATTCCATGTACGACGGCACGATCTACGTGGGGGGAAAGGTCGCGGGCCTCGGCGTCGATGCGGTCGTGGCCGAAATGAACGATCTCGACGTCCGGTGGCTCGAACGAAAGCTCGGGCTCTACGGTCTGGAGGCGCCGCGCCGCGCCGCGAACATGACGAAGATCGTCGCCCGCAAGACGCTGTGGCACGCCGACCACCGC
>CAYFYD010000131.1:0-9202 GCA_964347195.1 uncultured Ectothiorhodospiraceae bacterium | reverse complement strand
CGCCAGCATGCGCTCCGTCATCAGCCGCTCGGGCGCCATGTAGAGAAGCCGGGTCTCGCCTGCGGCGGCGCGGCGCCAGGCGGCGACGTTCTCCGACCGGCCGTTGCCGGAATTGATGCAGTCGGCGGCGACGCCGGCCAGCCTGAGCGCGGACACCTGGTCCTTCATCAGGGCGATCAGGGGAGAAATCACCACCGTGAGCCCGTCCATGGTCAGGGCGGGTATCTGGAAGCAGAGAGACTTGCCCGAGCCCGTCGGCATCACGGCGAGCGCGTGGCGCCCGAGGAGGAGCGCTTCGATCACCGCTTCCTGGCCCCGCCGGAACTCTTCGAAACCGAAGACCTCCCGCAGTACCTTGCGAGCCGTGCTCGACGAACTTCCCACTTGGGCGGGACGGTGCATGCGTTCCTCCGATGACAATTCCGGCGGGTCGCTATCGACGTCGTCGAGGCCGGGGCTGACCGGATGCCGGAACTGCAATCAACGCTCGCAGTTGCTCGGTGCTCAGCATGGCCTCTCCCCGCTCGACGGATGTCTCGAAGGTTGGAGAGTGAGCGGCACCGGATAGCCTCTTTTCTCGGCACAGCGGATCATGAATCCTTCTCACCGGTCGATCCATGGAAACGTCACGTGGAAAGGGGTTCTCGCTTGCCGAACCCATGGCGCGCAGGCGGGTGGCACTCGGCGGCAGTCCGCACGAGCGAGTGGGAGCGGTGTCGCCACGGGCGAGGGCATCGGCCCCCCCGGCCCCGCGCGGCGAGCCGGTCGCTGATGTCTACCCCTGCCGGAGGGTGTTGAGCGGCGGCTCGTCGATGACCCGCCGGGTGCCGGCCAGTCCGGCCGCGCCCACCCCTATCGCGCCGCCGGCGATGCCGACCACCCAGACCCAGGGGTTGACGCGGTAGGGCATGTCGAATATCTCGACCGCGAGGACGGCTCCCGTCACGCTCGCGGCGATGGCGGCGAGCACCCCGGCGAGCCCGCCGAGGGTGGCGAACTCCGCGAGCAGGCCGCGGACGACGTGGGACCGCCCCGCTCCGAGGGTGCGCACCACCGCGGTCTCGTAGCGGCGTTCGTCGAGGCTCGCGTGGACCGCGGCCATGAGCACCACGAAGCCGGCCGCGAGGGTGAAGAGGAACACGTACTGGGCGGCCCGCGCCGCCTGCTCCATGAGTGCGCGCACCCGAGCGAGGAGCACGTCGATGTCGAACACCGTCACGCTGGGAAAGCGGCGCACGAGGTCCGCGAGCAGGGGACGTTCGGCTTCGGGCAGATGGAAGCTGCTGAGCCAGGTGGCGGGGAGGCCGTCCAGCACTTCCGGCGGGAAGAGGACGAAGAAGTTCGCCTGGAACGAGTCCCACTGTACCTCGCGAAGGCTGGTCACCCGGGCGGGAACACGCACCCCTGCCGCGCTGAAGACGAGCTCGTCGCCGAGCGCGAAGCCGAGCGTCGCCGCGATCTCGTCCTCCACCGAGATTACTGCCCGGCCATGGTCTTCGGGGCCGAACCAGCGGCCGGCCACGATGCGGTTGTCGTCCTGGAGGCGCTCGGCCCAGGAGAGCTGGAAGTCGCGCGCCGCCAGGCGCTCCGCTTCGGGGTCGGAGTAGTCGCCGGGGGAGACCTTGCGACCGTTGATCTCGACCAGGCGTCCGCCCACCATCGGGTGCAGGGCGACCGTCTCCAGCCCGCGTTCGGCGAGCCAGGCGCCGAGCGCCTCGACCTCGTCGGGCTGGATGTTGACGAGGAAGTAGTTGGGGGTCCCCGGGGGCAGGCTGCGCCGCCAGTCCAGCAGCAGGTCGTGTCGCACCACTCCCAGCAGCAGGAGCAGCGCGATGCCGACCCCGAAGGCTATCATCTGCACCATGCTGCCCTCTGCCCGCCGGGCGATCGCGGCGATGCCGAAACGCCACGAGACGCCCACCCGGGAGCGTAGCGCCGCGAGGCTGCGCACCAGGGCGAAAGCGAAGAGCAGGAGGACGAGCGCGGTGGCGAAGCTGCCGGCGAGCACGTAGGCGGCCAATGTGATCTCCTTTGCCTGCCACACGATCAGGCCCGCGAGCGCGCCGAGCGCGGCCAGGTAGGCGCCCGCCGCGCCGGGCGGCAACGCCCCCGCCTCCCGCCGCAGCACCCGCATCGGCGGCACCCGGCGAAGCCGCACCAGGGGCGGCCAGGCGAAGCCCACCAGGACCACGAGCCCGGTCGAGAGCCCGAACAGGACGGGCAGCCGGGAAGGCGCCGGCAGATCGTCGACGAAGAACTCCCCGATCAGGATGGCGAGGCCGGCCTGGGCGAGGTAGCCGAGCGCCACTCCGAGGGCGCTCGCGCCCGTCCCGAGGAAGAGGAGCTCGAGGGTGTACACGGACCCCACCAGGCGCCGGGACGCCCCGAGACAACGCATGAGCGCCGCGACATCGAAGTGGCGGCGGGCGTGGCGGCGGGCCGCGACGAGGATCGCGACCGAACAGAGCAGTGCGCTCACCAGGGCGGCGAGCCCGAGGAACTGGTTGGCGCGGGTGAGCGCGGCGCGCATCTCGGGGCGGCCGTCCTCCACGCCCTGGAGCTCTTCTTTCTCGCCGACCCTCTCCGCGAGCCAGCCGCGCACCCGCGCGACCTCCTGCTCGCCTCCCGCGAGCAGAAGCCGGTAGTGCACGTGGCTCCCCGGCGCGATGAGCCCGGTCCGCGCGAGGTCCGCTTCGTTGAGGAGCACGCGCGGCGCGGCCTGGAAGAGGTCTCCGCCCCGGTCCGGCTCGTAGGCGAGCACCTGCGCGATGCGCAGGCGCGCCCGACCGAGCGCGAGCGTGTCGCCCCGCTCGAACGCCATCGCGCCGGCGAGGCGCGGGTCGATCCAGACGCTGCCCGGCTCCGGCACCCCGCCGCTCGCGCGGCTCGTCCCGTAGGCGGCGTCGGCGATCCGCAGCGCGCCGCGGAGCGGGTAGGCGGGGCTCACCGACTTCGCGGCGACGAGGACGAAGCGGTCCCCGTCCACCACCATGCTGCGGAAGGTCACGGTGCGGGCGGTGGTGAGGCCGGCGGCGCGGGCGTGGCGGTCGTAGGCGTCGGGGATCGGCTCGGTCGAGTGCACGAGCAGGTCCGCCGCCAGCAGCTCGCTCGCGCCCGCGGCCATCGCCCGCTCCACGCGGTCGGTGAAGACGGCGACCGCACACAGGCTGCCCACCGCGATCACGATCGCGATGCTCAGGACCCGGAGCTCGCCTGCGCGCCACTCGCGCCCGAGGAGCCGTCCTGCGATGGAGGCGGCGAGGCGGAGCTCCACCGGGAGATCAGTCCGAGGGCGAGGCGCTGCGGGCGCCGTTGCCGACGAGGCGCCCGCCGTCGAGCTCCACCACGCGCCCGCACTGCGAGGCGAGCTCGGGGTCGTGGGTCACCAGCACCAGCGTGGTGCCGTTCTCCCGGTTGAGCTCGAAGAGGAGGTCGCCGATCCGGCGACCGGTGGCGCGATCGAGGTTCCCGGTGGGCTCGTCGGCGAAGAGGAGCCCGGGACGCGTCGCATAGGCGCGGGCGAGCGCCACCCGTTGCTGCTCGCCTCCGGAGAGCTGCCGGGGATAGTGGTGCATGCGCCGGCCCAGTCCCACCCGCTCGAGCACCTGCCGGGCGTTCCGCCGGGGGTGGGCGTGGCGTCCGAGCTCCAGCGGCAGCATCACGTTCTCGAGGGCGTTCAGGCTGGGCAGGAGCTGAAAGGTCTGGAACACGAAGCCCACGTGGCGGGCCCGCAGGGCGCTGCGTCCGTCTTCGTCGAGCGCGCCGAGCTCCTGGCCGTCGAGGTAGACCCGGCCCTCGCTCGGCAGGTCGAGACCCGCCATCAGCCCGAGGAGCGTGGTCTTTCCCGAGCCCGACTCGCCGACCACCGCCACCGTTTCTCCCCGCCCGATGTGGAGATCGACGCCCTCCAGGATGACGAGCTCTCCTTCCGGACTCGGGACCCGTTTTCCGAGTCCGAGCGTCTTCACGTGGGGCGGGCGGTCGTGCAACGCAGTGCCTGGGGCTTGCGAGGGGAGGCTATGGTATGGTTCGGGGAAAGCGGCGGGCAATCGATCCAGCGGGGCGTGTGGCACCGGGGGGCGCTGCGTGGCTACCGATCCGTCGAGCTGGTATCGCTCGGAGAGGGCAGCGGAGTCGGGTTCGGTGGGGCAAGGCGGCGCCGGGAGCGGCGTACTCCGAAGGACACGATGTCGAAGGACACGATGTGCCTCATCCTGTACCGGCCGGGTTTCCGGGCTTTGTCCCCAGTGTAAAGAATCGTTTCCGGCCACCGGGACCGAGCATGCAGGAGCTCCTTGATCTCACCGCGCGCAACGCGTTGGTAACTGGCGCCTCGTCCGGGCTGGGCCGCCACTTCGCGCGGGTGCTCGCCCGCGCCGGTGCCCGGGTCGCACTCGCCGCCCGCCGGCGCGAAGCCCTCGAAGCGCTCGCCGGGGAGATCGGCGAGCGGGGGGGACGAGGCGTGCCGATCGTCATGGATGTGCGCTGCGCAGAGAGCGTGGCCGGGGCCTTCGCCCGGGCCGAGGACACGCTCGGTGCGCTGCACATCGTGGTCAACAACGCCGGCATCGCTCCGGTCGCGGCCTTTCCGGACCAGACGGAAGCCGAATGGAGCGAGGTGATCGCCACCAACCTGCACGGAGCGTGGCGGGTGGCGCGCGAAGCGGCGAGACGCATGACGGCGGCCGGGGTGGACGGCTCGATCATCAACATCGTCTCCATTCTCGCGTTTCGCGTAACCGGGGGCCTCTCCGGCTACGCGGCCGCCAAGGCGGGCCTGGCGCAGCTCACGCGGGCGCTCTCGCTCGAGCTCGCCCCCCGCCGTATCCGGGTGAACGCGATCGCGCCCGGCTACATCCTCACCGAGATGAACCGGGACTTCTTCGCGTCTCCCGCCGGGGACGCGATGGTGCGGCGCATCCCGCAGCGGCGCGTCGGCGCCCCCGAAGACCTCGACGGCGCGCTCCTGCTGCTCGCCTCCAACGCGGCTTCCGGGTACATGACGGGCAGCGTCGTCACCGTCGACGGCGGACACCTCAATTCTCCGTTGTGATGAGGGCAGGTCCTTGCCTCCGTGCTGCCCTCGGCCCAGGTGCGCCCGCTCGTCGAAGCGCGCAGGGCTCTGCGAAGCTCGAGCTTCGCTGCGGTGCCTCGAGTGTCTCTCCGTCCGTGCGCTCGCGTTCCGAGGCGTCTCGACGCCCGCAGCTCACGAAGCCCGGTGAGAAATGCGAGCTAGAATCCCGTCCCGGGACCGGAGGACCGCGCTATGAAGATCCTCGTCATGGGAAGCGGCGTGATCGGGGTCACCACCGCCTACTACCTCGCGCGGGACGGTCACGAGGTCATCGTCGTCGACCAGCACGACCAGGCGGCCCTGGAGACGAGCTACGCGAACGCGGGACTGGTCGCGCCCGGCCACGCCTTCGCCTGGGCTTCGCCCCGGGCGCCGGGGGTTCTCGCCAAGTCGCTGTTCCGGGCGGACCAGGCACTGCGCTTCAAGCCGCGCCTGAGCCGGCGGCAGTGGTCCTGGCTGTGGCTTTTCCTGCTCCAGTGCACCGCGAAGCGCGCGCGCGCCAACACGCTGCGCAAGCTGCGCCTGTGCTTCTACTCGGTGGAGTGTCTCGACCAGGTGGTGGAAGAGACCGGGGTCGAGTTCGACCGCCTCGCGGCCGGCAACTTCTACGTCTACCGGAGCCAGCGGACCTTCGATGCCGGGGTGGCGCATACCGCCATACTGAGGGAGAACGGGCTCCCGCTCGAGGTCATGGACCGCGACGAGCTCGCGACGCTCGAGCCGGCGCTCGAGCCCGTGAAGCACAAGATCGCGGGGGGCATCTACTCGCCCCGGGACCAGAGCGGCGACGCGCGCGCCTTCTCTCAGAACCTCGCCGCCTGGTGCGTGGATCGGCTCGGGGTGGAGTTCCGCTACGGCACCCGCATCCGGCGCATCGAGGCGGAGCCCGGCCGCATCGCGCGGGTGCACTGCGACGATGGACCGATCCGCGCCGACCTCTACGTGCTCGCGCTCGGATGCGCCAGCCCCTTCATCGCGGAGTCGATCGGCATCCGCCTCCCCATCTACCCCGTCAAGGGCTACTCCGTCACCATCCCGGCGGGAGACTCCAACGCGAGTCCGCGCATGGGCGGCGTGGACGAGGACAACCTGGTCGCGATCTGCCCGATGGGCAGCCGCCTGCGCATCACCTCCACCGCGGAGTTCGCGGGCTACGAGCGCCGGTTCCGGGAATCGGACTTTCGCGCGATGTTCGCCGCGGCGAGAGACCTCTTTCCTTCCGCGGGCGACTATCAGGATCCCGAGTACTGGGCGGGGTTGCGTCCGATGACGCCGACCACGGTGCCGGTGCTGGGGCGCGCCAAGTACGAGAACCTCTACCTCAACACCGGACACGGCCACATCGGCTGGACCATGTCCTGCGGCTCGGGCCGGCTGACCGCGGACCTGGTGGCGGGGCGCACCCCCGGGATCGACACCGAGGGGCTGCTCTACTGAGGGTGCGCCGTCAGCCGCGGACGAGGGGAAACTCCGGTCCCTCGAGCGGCGCTCCGTGGGTGAGACGCACCTCGCGGAAGGGCGGCGAGGTGGTGCCGCCGCGCTCGGCGAAGGTCGCGCCTTCGCCGACCCAGCGGCTGGAGAACGCGCGCCGCCGCGTGCGCCGGGAGCGGTTCGGCGGTGCGCCGTGCAGGGTGCGGAAGGTGAACGCGATCGCGTCTCCGGGCTCGAGCGACCAGCGCAGGATGTCGTAGTCCTCGCGGTTGCCGTCGATGTCGGGCGGGGCGGCGAGCGGGTCGTTCTCGTTGAGCGGGGTGCGGTCGAAGCGCTCCGGTCGATACAGCTTTCCCCAGCGGTGCGAGCCGGCCACGAACTCCGCGCAGGTCTCCGCCGGCACCGGGTCGAGCGCGAGCCACAGGCTGCAGCTACACTCGGTGTCGACACAATAGTAGGGCAGGTCCTGGTGCCAGGGAGTGGGGATCCCGGTGCCTGCTTCCTTGACCAGCACGTGCTCGTGAAAGAGCCGCGCGGTGCGGGAACGCATCAGGGCGCGGGCGATGTCCGCGGCCGGCGACTCGAACAGGAACTCCCGGTACTCCGGGATCCGGGCCCAGTTGCAGTAGTCGCCGAAGAAACGCCCGCCGCCGTCGTCGCGGTAGTCGCGCACATCCGGACCGGGGTGTGCGATGTTGTAGTCGACTCCCCGCCGCAGGGTGTCCACCCACGCATCGAGGCACCCGCGGACCAGCACCGCGCCGTCGCGTTCGAAGGCGACGACCGTGCTCTCGTCGACAGGGGGCGGGGCTGTGTTCATCGCTCTCGCGTCCGGTCCACTACAGGGCGGGGAGTCTGAGCGGTTAGAGTGTCGCGTGCAATCTCGCCGTTCCCGGGCCCGGGTTCCCATGGGGAGGGCCGGGAGGGAGAGGAAGACCCAGGACCGGAGATGAGCACGACCCCCGACCTCCCGCGCCTCGGCGACTACCTGCGCCATTGGGCGCGGCACCGCCCCGAGCGCGAAGCCGCGGTCCTCGACGACTTGCGCCTGTCCTACGCGGCGCTCTCGGAGCGGGTTGCCGCGGCCTCGAAAGCGATGCTGGCGGCGGGAGTCTCCCGCGGGGACCGGGTGGCGATGCTCACCCCGCCCCACCCCGAGTTCCTGATCGCGATGCTCGCCGCCGGCGACATCGGCGCGATCTGGCTCGGCATGCATCCCCGCTACCGTCTGCCCGAAATGCACCATGTCGTGGCCGCGGCCCGGCCGAAGCTGCTGCTCGCCTTCTCCGAGATCGACGGGCGGCACTACGGGGACGAGCTCGCGGAGCTCGCCGCCACCCACCCCTGTGTCGAGCGCATGGTGTGCATCGGGGAAGCGAGCCCGGGCGGGCAGAGTCTCCGCGACTTCATCGACGCCGGGCGTTCGGTCCCCGACGCGGCGCTCGAGCGCGCGCGGGCCGCCGGGGCGCCGGGAGACACCGCGGTCATCATCTTTACCTCGGGCACTACCGGGGCCCCGAAGGGGGCGATGATCCCGCACCGCGGGCTGGTCGGAGGGGGGCGCATCCAGAGCCTGCACTGGCCCTCCGACCACATGCGTCTGCTCCAGAACATGCCGCCGAACCACATCGCGGGCCTGGGGATGAGCACCGCCCAGGGGATCGTCAGCGGAGGGACGGTGGTGTTCGTGGACCGCTTCGCGCCGCAGCGTTTGCTGGACACCATCGAGCGGGAGCGGATCACCTTCTTCATGCATGCGCCCGCGATCTACCACCTGCTGATGAGCGAGCCGGACTTCCAGAGGCGGGACCTCGGCTCCGTCGAGTACTGGCTGTGGGCGGGCTCTCCCGCTCCGGCGGACCTGGTCGCGCGCCTGCACGCGCTCGGAGGGCGTACCGGCACCGCCTTCGGGATGACCGAGCTCGGCACCTACGCCACCTTCACCGGCGCGGACGCCGGGCCCGAGGTGCTGGCGGGGAGCATCGGAAGGCCGGAGCCGCGCTACGCGCTGCGCCTCGCCGATGCGGGCGGGCGGGAGCCGGCGCGGGGCGCGGAAGGCGAGATCCAGGCGCGGGGAGACTGGGTGATGAACGGATACTTCAACCAGCCCGACGCCACGCGGGAGGCATTCACCGCGGACGGCTGGTTCCGCTCGGGAGACATCGCGGTCGAGCGCGGGGACGGGAACTGGAGCATCGTCGGGCGCCTCAAGGAGATGTTCAAGTCCGGCGGCTTCAACGTCTATCCGCGGGAGATCGAGGTAGCGATCGAGGCGCATCCCGCCGTCGCCATGGCCGCGGTCATCGGGGTGCCCGACCCGCGCTGGCACGAAACGGGCCATGCTTTCGTGCAGGCCGCTCCGGGAGCCGAAAGCGCGGCCTCCGCGCTCGATGCCTGGTGTCGCGAGCGTCTCGCGAACTACAAGGTGCCGAAGACCTTCGAGATCGTGAAAGAGCTGCCCCGGTTGCCGATCGGGAAGATCGACAAGCAGGCGCTCGCCCGCGAGCTCGCGCGGCGGCGGGGCGAGGGATGACAGGGCGCTTGGCGCCCGGGCCTTCCGGAACGCTTCTCGCCGCCGGGAAGCGCACGCTCGGCCCGCCTCATCATGTGCTTGCACGTCCCGGGTGGGGAAGCGGAGGGGATCGTGGTATCGTCATTCGGGAAGTGGCTGCACCCGACCCGGGCGTTCCGTACCGA
>CAYFYD010000130.1:0-9212 GCA_964347195.1 uncultured Ectothiorhodospiraceae bacterium | reverse complement strand
CGCCTGATTCCAGTACTTCGAACCCCGCAACTCGACTTCTGAATGGTCCTGGGACCCGGACCCCCGGCGTGGCGGGTGGGCGCCTCCATCTCTTATACTCGCGCCGGGCGATGTTCAACGCCCCGACCGCCCCATGGCCCTGCTCGAAGTCCTCCACTACCCCGACCCGCGCCTGCGCAACCGGGCGAGGCCCGTCGACCGGGTGGACGACACGGTACGCCGTCTGGTGGACGACATGTTCGAGACGATGTACGCGGCCCCCGGAATCGGGCTCGCCGCGGTGCAGGTGAACGTGCCCCTGCGGGTCATCACCATCGACCGTTCCGAAGCGAAGAACGAGCCCCTGTGCCTCATCAACCCGGTAATCCTCGCCGAAGAGGGCGAGATCGAGGCGGAAGAAGGCTGCCTCTCGGTGCCCGGCGTCTACGAGACGGTGACCCGGTCCCGGTGGATCCGGGCGAGCGCCCTCGGCCGGGACGGCGAGCCTTTCGAGCTCGAAGCCGAGGACCTGCTGGCGGTCTGCGTGCAGCACGAGATGGACCATCTGGAGGGCAGGTTGTTCGTGGACTACCTGTCCCGGCTCAAGCGGGCGCGACTGCGCAGGCGGACGAAGAAGCAGCAGCGCCAGACCTGAGCCGCGGTCCGGCCCCATCCCCGGGAACATGCGCGTAGTCTTCGCCGGCACTCCGGAGTTCGCGGCCGTCGTGCTGCGGGGACTGCTCGAGTCCGGACACGAGGTGGCGGCGGTGTATACGCAGCCGGACCGGCCCGCGGGACGCGGCCGTGCGCTGCGGCCGAGCCCGGTGAAGGCACTGGCCGAGAGCCGCGGCATCGCCGTCGCCCAGCCCGCGACGCTGCGCAGCCCCGAGGCGCCGGCGAGCCTGCGCGCCTTCGCCCCGGACGTGTTCGCGGTTGCCGCGTACGGGCTGCTCCTGCCGCCGGAAGTGCTCGCGGTGCCGCGCGAGGGATGCCTCAACGTGCACCCTTCGCTGCTGCCCCGGTGGCGGGGAGCGGCCCCGGTCCAGCGGGCGATCCTGGCCGGGGACGCACGCACCGGGGTATCGATCATGTGCATGGACGAGGGCCTCGACCGCGGTGACGTGCTCGCGCAATCGGAGGTCCCCATCCTTCCCGGCGCCACCGCCGGCGATCTGCTCGAGCGCCTCGCCGCCCTCGGCGCGAGCCTGCTCACGCGCACCCTCGACGATCTGCCCCGGGCGATGGCGGGGGCATGGCCGCAGTCCGCTGCCTGCGCGCTCCACGCCCCCCGGATCGCCAAGGGTGAGGCCCGGCTCGACTGGGAACGCGGCGCGCGGGAGCTGGACCGGGTGGTGCGGGCCATGAACCCGACCCCGGTCGCGTTCACCACCGTCCCGGCGGCGCGGGGCGGCCGGCGCCGGCTCAGAGTCTGGCGCGCCCGCCCCGTGGCGGGCGCTCCCGGGGATCCGCCCGGCCGGGTCATGCGGGCGACCCGCGACGAGATCGAGGTCGCCACCGGCGACGGGCGCCTCGCCCTCCTCGAAGTCCAGTCGGAAGGCGGACGCCGCATGCCGGTGGGAGCCTACGCCAACGCCCGTCCTCTCGCACCGGGCACGGTTCTGGGACCCTGAAGCCGGCGGCTCCCGGCGAAGCGGTCCCCGGGACCGAGGCGGCACCGGAACATGCGCAACGACCCAAGGCCTTGTCCCCGAAGCCCCCGGCGCAAGGGCGCGCGCGGACCGGAGCCGCGTACGTCCTCCTCCCGGCCGCCTCCCGGAACCGGAGCGCGCGCCTTCGCCCTCGACGTGCTCATCGGCGTGCTCTGCGAGGGCCACTCGCTGGGACGCTGCCTGGAGGCCCAGCCGGCCCTTCCCGAGCGTCGCGACAACGCCCTGGCGAGGGAGATCTGCTACGGCGTGCTGCGCCGCCTGCGGTCCCTGGAAGCCGTGCTCGGCGCCCTGCTGCACCGGCGCCTCCCGGCCGGCGACGCCGACCTGAAGATCGCCCTCCTCGTCGGGCTCTACCAGCTCATCTACACGCGCGTGCGCCCCTACGCCGCGGTCGCGACCGGCGCCGCCCTCGCCCCCCACCTCGGCAAGCCCCGGGCGAGCGCCCTCGTCAACGCCGTGCTCAGGAGCTTCCTCCGGCGCCGGAACGCGCTCGCCGGCCGCATCGCGCGCGCCGGCCTTCCCGAGCGCTCCCACCCCCGGTGGCTGGTCGATGCGGTGCGCGGCGCGTGGCCGGAGCGCTGGCGGGAGATCCTGCGCGCCAACGACGTCCACCCTCCCATGACCCTGCGGGTCAACGAGGCCCGGCTCCGGCGCGGAGCGTACCTGGAAGGGCTGCGCGCGCTCGCCATCGAGGCCCGGCCCGCGCCCCACTGCGGGCACGGCGTCGTCCTCGCCCGTCCCCGCGAGGTGTCGGAGCTGCCGGGGTTCCTCGCGGGCGAGGTCTCCGTGCAGGACGCCGCCGCGCAGCTCGCGGCGCCGCTGCTCGACCCCCCGGACCGTGCCCGGGTGCTCGACGCCTGCGCCGCCCCCGGGGGCAAGACCGCCCACCTGCTCGAGCGCCGCCCCTCGCTGCGCCTCACCGCCCTCGACATCGACCCGAAGCGCACGGCGCGCATCGAGGACACCCTCGCCCGCCTCGGGCTCGCCGCCACGGTGCGCTGCGCCGATGCCGGCGAGCCGGGCCGATGGTGGGACGGGGTCCCCTACCGGCACATCCTCCTCGACGCGCCCTGCACCGCGACCGGCGTCATTCGCCGCCACCCGGATCTCAAGTGGCTGCGGCGGCCGGGCGACCCCGAGCGGCTCGCCTCGGTGCAGGCCCGCCTTCTCGCCCGCACCTGGCCGCTGCTGGCCCGCGGGGGATCACTGCTGTACGCTACCTGCTCCGTTCTCCCCACCGAGAACGACGAGGTCCTGACCCGATTCCTCGCTGCCCATCCGGACGCTGAGTCCGGCGCCATCGATGCACTCTGGGGTATCGCCACCCGTCACGGACGCCAGATCCTTCCGGGCGAGGACGGGATGGACGGGTTCTACTATGCGCGGCTCGTCAAGGTGTGACCCGGACCGGGGCGCGGCGGCGCTCGCGCTGATCCTCTTCCTTCTCCCCGCTTCCGCCGCCTGGTGCGCGAGCCCCGCGCTCGACTTCGCGGTCCGGCACGTCGACACCCGGATCGACGGAGAGACGTGGCTTCTCGACGCCGGCATCGATCTCGACTTCAACCACGAGTCGCGGGAAGCCATGGAGAGCGGGGTCCCCCTGACGGTGCTGGTGGAGGTCGAGGTGACCCGGGAGCGGCTCATCCGGAACGAACGCGTCCGCCGCGCCCACCTGCGCTACCGGCTCGAGAGACACGCGCTCAGCGAGCGCTACGTGATCACCCATGCCGCCTCGGGCCGGACCCGCACCTACGCCGCCTTCGATGACGCGCGCGCCCGCCTCGGCACGATCCGGGGACTGGCGCTGATCGAACGCGAGCGCATCGTCCCCGGACACCGGTACCGGGTGCGGCTGCGCGCCCGCCTCGACATCGAGGCCCTGCCCTCGCCGTTGCGTCCGCTCGCATGGTTCCGCTCCCTGTGGCGGCTGCGCGACGACTGGTTCACCTGGGTGCTCCCGTCGTGAAGAGGCTCAGGTCCGGGGTCCTGCCCGGCGCCGCGCTGCTCCTGCTGCTCGCCTCGCTCTGGCTGATGAGCAACGCGACCCAGGGGTCGGCGCGCTTCGACCGCCTCTATTCGTCGCTGCTCGTCCTGAACGTGGCGGGGCTGCTCGTGCTCGCGGTGCTCATCGGGCACAACCTGTACCGCCTGCTGCGCCAGATGCGGGAGAGACAGCCCGGAGCCCGGCTCACCGGGCGCATGGCGGCGCTCTTCGTCGCCCTCGCGGTCATTCCGGTCATCGTGGTCTACGTCTTCTCCCTCCAGTTCCTGAGCCGGGGCATCGACACCTGGTTCGACGTGCGCATCGAGCAGGCGCTGGACGACGCGCTGGAGCTCGGGCGCGCGTCGCTCGATACCCGCATGGGCGACCTGCTCCAGCGCACTCGGGTGCTCGCCATGAAGCTCGCGGACACCGAAGACGAAGACATCGTGCCGCGACTGGAAGACGAGCAGCTCCTGAGCGGCGCATCCGAGCTCGCGCTGATCGGGCCGCAGGGTCTCGTCATCGCGTACAGCAACCTGGAGCTCACCGCGCTCGTCCCCGACCCGCCGAACGACACGGCGCTGCGCCAGGCCCGCCAGACCGGCAGCTACATCGATCTCGACCCGATCGGCGACGCGGGGCTCCACATCCGGGTGGTGGTCAGCCTGGCGGCGGCGGCGGCAGGCGAGGAGACCGGGCCCCTGACCGGGCTGACCGAGGAGCCGCGCTTCCTGCAGGGCCTCTTCCCGCTCGGGGAACGCGTGGGAAGGCTCGCGGACAACGTCGAATCCGCCTACCGCCAGTACCACGAGCTCGTCTACCTGAGAACGCCGCTCAAGCTGAGCTTCCTCCTCACTCTCTCCCTGGTGCTCCTGCTGAGCCTCTTCGCCGCGGTGTGGGTGGCCCTGTTCTCGGCCCGGCGGATGGTGGCACCGTTGCGCGACCTTGCACTGGGCACCCGCGCGGTCGCCGCGGGCGACTACGGGACCCGCCTGCCCCCCGCCGGCAAGGACGAGGTGGGCTTTCTCGTCGCCTCCTTCAACGAAATGACGCGGGAGCTCGCGCGGGCCCGCGACGCGACCCGGCAGAGCCAGCGCCAGCTCGAGGAACAGCGCGGCTACCTGGAAGCGGTGCTGGAGCGGCTGTCGAGCGGGGTGCTCACCCTCGACCAGGAAGGACGGCTCCACACCGCCAACCAGGCCGCACAGCAGATCCTGGGCGCCTCGATCGAGGAGCACAGCGGCCGCACGCTGTCCGAGCTCGGCGCCCTCCATCCCCATCTGCTCGCCCTCGCCCAGCGCCTCGAGCCCCACCTCGCGAGCCCGGTGTGGCCGGCGCCGGACTGGCGGGAAGAGGTCCATCTCTCGGGGGAGAGAGGGCGGCGCATCCTGATGTGCAGCGGCACCCGGCTGTCCGGAGTCGAGGACCCTCCCGGCGGCCACGTCATTGTGTTCGACGACCTCACCGAGCTCGTCGAGGCGCAGCGCAAGGCGGCGTGGAGCGAGGTGGCGAGGCGACTGGCGCACGAGATAAAGAACCCCCTGACCCCGATCCAGCTCTCCGCCGAGCGCCTGCGCAAGAAGTACCTCGACGACATGGGGCGTGAGGAGGGCGAGCTGCTGGACCGCCTCACCCGCACCATCGTCCACCAGGTCGAATCGATGAAGTCCATGGTGAACGCCTTCAGCGAGTACGCGCGCTCGCCCCGGGCCCGGCCGGCGCGCCTCGATCTCAACGCACTCGCCACCGACGTGGTCGAGCTCTACCGCGACGAGCGCTCGCGCATCCGGCTCGCCACCCGCCTCGACCCGGAGCTGCCGGCCCTGGAAGCGGACATCGACCGCATCCGCCAAGTCCTGCACAACCTGGTGAAGAATGCGCTGGAAGCCTGCGGCGAGAACGCTAGCGCCCGGGTGGCGGTCGAGACGCGCCGCGTCAGGCGCAGGGATCGGCTCCTGGCCGAGCTCCGGGTCGCAGACACCGGCCCGGGCTTTCCCGAGGACATCATCGACCGGGTCTTCGAGCCTTACACCACCTCCAAGCGCAAGGGCACCGGGCTCGGCCTCGCCATCGTCAAGAAGATCGTCGAGGAGCACAATGGCCAAGTGTGGGCGGAGAACCGCCGCGAAGGGGGCGGCTGCGTGGTGATGCAGTTCCCGCCGCCGGTTCCGGGCTTGCGCGACGCGCACTCCGGGCCCCTGCGCAGAACGGCGACGTGAACAGCGCACCGCACATCCTGGTGGTCGACGACGAGCCGGACATCGCGGTCCTGGTCCGGGACATCCTCCAGGACGAGGGATTCACGGTGAGTGTCGCCCGGAGCGCGGCCGAGGCGCGCGAGGCGAGAAGGGCGAGGCGGCCGGACCTCGCCCTTCTCGACATCTGGCTGCCCGACACCGACGGCGTCACCCTGCTCGAAGAATGGAGCCGCCAGTCCCATCTCGACACTCCGGTCGTCATGATGTCCGGGCACGGCACCATCGACACCGCGGTGGAGGCGACCCGCCTCGGCGCCTACGACTTCATCGAGAAGCCGCTGTCCACCCCCAAGCTGCTGCTCTCGGTGCACCGCGCTCTCGAGGCGGCGAAGCTGCGCCAGGAGAACCTGGGCCTGCGCCGGGACTCCGACGCACCCCCCGAGCCGGTGGGGCGCTCGCGGGTGATGGAGGAGCTTCGCCAGCAGATACGGCGCATCGCCCAGCACGACGCCCCGGTGCTGATGACGGGAGAGTCGGGAAGCGGGAAGGGCGTCTGCGCCCGGTATCTGCACACGGTAAGCGCCCGGCGCGCCGGTCCCTTCGTACGGATGCCGGCAGACGCGGGCGGAAAGCACGGTAGCGCGGTGGTCCTCTTCGGCTCCGAGGAGGGCACCGAGCTCGCGTTCGGCTGCCTCGAGCAGGCGAACGGGGGCACCTTCTTCCTCCCCGATCTCCTCGATCTCGACCTCGCGGTGCAGGCCCGCCTGCTCGGGGCCCTGCGCCAGGGCGCCTTCCTGCGGGTGGGGGGACGAAAGCCCGTGCACTTCAACGCCCGGGTGGTGGCGGCGACCAGCCGCGACCCCGGCACCGCCCTCGCGGCCGGAGAGCTCCGGGACGACCTCTTCTACCACTTGAACGTCGTGCCGCTCGCGGTGCCCGCGCTCCGCGAGCACCGCGAGGACGTGCCGGAGCTCCTCGCCTACTACATGGAAAGCTTCGCGAGCCGGGAGAACCTCCGCTACCGCCGCTTCACGGTCGGCGCGCAGAACCGGCTGCGCAACCACGGCTGGCCGGGCAACGTGCTGGAGCTTCGCAACCTCGTCCATCGGCTGCTGATCCTCGGCAGCGGCGCCGACATCGATCAGTCGGAGGTCGAAGCGACGCTCGGCGCCGCGCCGGAGGCGGTCGGGGAGGACCGGCCGGAGGGCAGCGACCTGCCCTTGAAGGAGGCGCGCGAGCGCTTCGAGCGCGAGTACCTGGAGCACCATGTCCGGGCCCTCGGCGGCAACATCAGCAAGGTGGCTCTGAAGGTCGGACTCGAACGCACCCACCTCTACCGCAAGCTCAAGTCCCTCGGGATAGACCCCAAACGCAGCGGCTAGAGCGAGCGGTCGGTGAGCGACGAGACAGGCAGGCCCCGGCAGCGCCCCGCCGCCCGCACCCGAGCGCGGGCGGCGCCCCCGGCGTGAAGATCATCGTCCTCGGCGCGGGCCAGGTGGGCAGCACCGTCGCGGAGAACCTGTCGAGCGAGGCCAACGACATCACCATCGTCGATCGGGACACCGAGCGCCTGCGCGCGCTCCAGGACCATCTCGACGTGCGCACGGTGACCGGCAACGCCTCTCATCCCAAGGTCCTCGCGCGGGCGGGGGCCGAGGACGCCGACCTGATCCTCGCGGTGACCAGCTCCGACGAGACCAACATGGTCGCCTGCCAGGTGGCCTACACCCTGTTCCAGACCCCGACCAAGATCGCGAGGGTGCGCGCGGCGGAGTACCTCGACCACCCCGAGCTCTTCCGGCCGGAAGCACTGCCGGTCGATGTCCGGATCAGTCCCGAGCAGCTCGTCACCGACTACGTCCAGCGCCTGATCGAGTCTCCCGGCGCGCTCCAGGTGCTCGACTTCGCGAACGGCAAGGTCCGGCTGGTCGCGGTGCGGGCGTACCACGGCGGCCCCCTCGTCGGCCACGCGCTGCGCGAGCTGCCCTCCCACATGCCGGGGATCGACGCCCGGGTCGCTGCGATCTTCCGGCGGGGCAGCGCGATCGTCCCCGGGGGCGGCACCGTGATCGAAGTGGACGACGAGGTCTTCTTCGTCGCCGCCGCCCAGCACATCGGCGCGGTCATGGGAGAGCTGCGCCGGCGCGACGAGGCGGTGCGGCGCATCATCCTCGCCGGCGGCGGCAACATCGGCCGGCGCCTCGCCCGGGCGCTCGAGCGCGGCTACCACGTCAAGCTCATCGAGGCCGACCTCGCACGGGCCCGGCGCCTCTCGGAGGGCCTCGACCACACCATCGTGCTCAACGGCGACGCCACCGACGAGGATCTGCTGCGCGAGGAGAGCATCGACGGCACCGACGTGTTCTGCGCCGTCACCAACGACGACCCGAGCAACATCCTCTCGGCGATGCTCGCCAAGCAGATGGGAGCGCGCAAGGTGATGGCACTCATCAACCGCGGGGCCTACGTGGACCTGGTGCAGAGCGGCCTCGTCGACATCGCGATCTCGCCCCGGCAGACGACGATCAGCGGCCTCCTCGCCCACGTGCGCCGCGGCGACGTGGTCGCGGTGCACTCCCTGCGGCGCGGCGCGGCGGAGGCGATCGAGGCGGTGGCGCACGGCGACCGCCGCACCTCCCGGGTCGTGGGGCGCACGGTGGAAGAGATAAAGCTGCCGCCCGGCACCACCATCGACGCCATCGTGCGCGGCGAGCGGGTGATCATCGCGCACCACGACACCCGGATCGAGGCGGGAGACCACGTCATCCTCTTCCTCATCGACAAGCGGCGCATCGCGGAGGTCGAACGGCTCTTCCAGGTCGGGGTCACCTTCCTGTGAGCCGCCTCCCCGGCGCGAACGCGAGGCAGGCCTGATGCGCGTCTCCGCGGTCCAGAAGATCGTCGGGCTGCTGCTCGCGCTGTTCAGCGCCACCATGCTGCCGCCGATCGCCGTCTCCCGCATCTACCGGGACGGCTCGGCCGAGCCCTTCGTGATCGCCTTCCTGCTGATCCTGGGGGCCGGCCTCGCGCTCTGGCTCCCGGTGCGCAAGTGCAAGCGGGAGCTGCGGCTGCGCGACGGCTTCCTCGTGGTGGTGATGTTCTGGGTCGCCCTCGGCGCCTCGGGCAGCGTGCCCCTGCTCCTCGCCCGGCACCCCGACCTCGCGCTCGTGGACGCGGTGTTCGAATCGGTCTCGGGCCTCACCACTACCGGAGCCACGGTGATCGTCGGCATCGATGCCCTGCCGCCCTCCCTCCTCTTCTACCGCCAGCAACTGCAATGGGTGGGGGGCAGGGGCTACATCGTGGTCGCGGGCCCGAGCCTGCCGATGGGGGGGGGGGGCGGCTGGCCGGGGTCCCGGGCGGCGCCCCCGGGGCGGCGCA
>CAYFYD010000129.1:0-9249 GCA_964347195.1 uncultured Ectothiorhodospiraceae bacterium | reverse complement strand
ACCGAGATCTACATCTCCCATCGTGGCGCGGAGGAAGTCGGGCCGCCGGGAACGCGCCAGAACATACACAGCGGCGCGGAGGCTCGACGGGTGTGGCAGCCCCGCAGCGCCGATCCCGAGCTCGAAGCGGAGATGCTGCGTCGCATGATGGTGTTCTTCGGAGTCCAGAAGGACCGCGCCCGGCAGATCCTCGCCGATGTGCCCGAGCGCCCGGCCCGGGCCCGAATCGTCACCGACAGCAGCGGCGGCACGGTGCTCTCGGTCGATGACGACTTCGCGCGGGCCTGGAGGCGCACCGGTCTCGCCCTCGACCGCATCGGCTTCACGGTGGAGGACCGGGACCGCTCCCGCGGCCTCTACTTCGTGCGCTACGTGGATCCGGACCAGGATCTCGGCAAGGAGGAAGGCGTCCTGTCCCGGCTCGCGTTCTGGCGCGACGAGCCGGGGCCGCAGGCGGTCGAGTACCTCATCAATCTGATCGGAGGAGACGAAGCCACCCAGATCATCGTGCTCGATACCGAAGGGGAGCGGAGCGTGAGCGCGACCGCGAACCGCATTCTCGGCCTGCTGCTCGAGCAACTGAAGTAGATCTCGGCCGGCACGGGGTCGGCTCCGCCCCGCTTCGACGACACGCAAGCCCCCCGCTACCTCTTTGCGTGGCGCAGCAGGCGCTTGCGGCGGCGGCGCTGCCGCTCGCTCAGCTCGTTGCGCCGGCCTTCGAAGGGGTTCGCGCCGGTACGGAACTCGACCCGCAGCGGCGTCCCCCGGAGCTGGAAGCGCCGGCGGAAGGCGCCGGCGAGATAGCGCCGGTAGGCCTCCGGCACCGCCTCGGTCTGGTTGCCGTGCACGATGAGACGCGGCGGCGCCGAGCCGCCCTGGTGGACGTAACGCAGTCTGATGCGCCGGCCTCGCACGAGCGGGGGCGGATGCCGGGCTACCGCTTCCTGGAGGACCCGGTTCAGCTCCCCGGTCGGAAGGTGGGTGCGGGCGGCACGGTGGGCGGCCGCGGCGGAACGCAGCAGCGCGCCGATGCCTCGTCCCTCGAGGGCCGAGATGCAGTGCAGGTACGCGAAGTCCGCGAAGGCGAAACGCCGTTCGAGCTCCCCGCGCAGGCGCCGGCGCTCCGTCTCCCCGAGGCGGTCGCACTTGTTCACTCCGATCGCGAGCGCCCGGCCCGCCTCCACCACGTGGCCGAGCAGGCGGGCGTCCTGCTCGGAAGCAGCCTCTGTCGCGTCGAGGAGGAGGACGACCGCGTCGCTCGCATGGATCGCTTCCAGCGCCTTGACGACGCTGAACTTCTCGACCGCTTCGCTGACGCGGCGGCGCCGGCGGATGCCCGCGGTGTCGACGAGGGTGCAGGGGAGCGCTCCGATCCGCGCCGGGATCTCGATGCTGTCGCGGGTGGTGCCGGGCCGCTCGTGGGCGACGACACGCTCCTCGCCCGCGATTCGATTGATCAGGGTGGACTTGCCGACGTTGGGGCGCCCGACGATCGCGAAACGGGGACCGGTCGAGGGGTGCGCCGCGGGCGCCGCGGGCGGAAAGGTGGCGGCGATATGCGCGGCGATCGCCGCCTCGAGCCGTCCGATCCCCGTGCGGTGGGCGGCGGCGATCCCGATGGGGTCGCCGAGGCCGAGAGCGTGGAACTCGAGCAGTGCGCTCCCGCGATCGAGCCCGTCCGTCTTGTTGACGACGACCAGCACCGGCTTGCCCTCGCGGCGTGTCAGGTCGCCCAGCTCCCGGTCGCCGGCGCTGAGCCCTTCGCGCGCGTCGAGGAGCAGGAGCGCGAGGTCCGCTTCCTCGAGCGCGTGCCGGGACTGGCGGGAGACCAGCGCGTCGAATCCCCGTGCGTCCGGATCGAGTCCGCCGGTATCGATCACGATGCAGGGATGCGCCAAGTGACGGACCATGCCGTAGTGGCGGTCTCGCGTCACTCCCGGCACGTTCGCGACCACCGCGCGGCGCGAGCGCGTCAGGCAGTTGAAGAGCGTGGACTTGCCCACATTGGGGCGCCCGACGATGGCGACGACCGGAAGCATCGGAACCCGGGCTAACGCAGTCCCAGCGCGCTCAGGGTGCCTCCGCGGTCGTAGACGTAGACGGTGTCGCCGGCGACGACGGGCGGGGCGAGCACCCCTTCCCGCACCCGGGTCCGGGCTGCGAACTGGCCGTCCTCGCGCCGCAGCCAGTGGACGTGGCCCTCGGCGTCGGCGACCACGACATAGTCGTGCAGGGCTGCCGGAGCACCGAGTCCGCGTCCCTCCAGGCGTTGCTGGCGCCACAGCGACGCGCCGCGCGCGCGGTCGAGGGCCCACACGTGGCTCAGCTCGTCGCTCACGTAGAGGCTCGCACGGTCGAGCCCCATGCCGGCGTGGGAGGACATCTCGCGGCGCCACAGCTCCGCCCCGATCCGGGCGTCGAGCGCCGTGATCCGGCCCTGAAAAGTCACCACGTACACTGTCTCGTCCGCGACCAGGATGTCGGCGTCGATGTCGACCATGCGCTCGAGCTCCGAGCGCCCGCTCGGCACCGCGGCCGCGCTCTCCCACCGGGGCTGTCCGTCGGCGAGCGAGACCGCGACCACCTTGCCGCCGTCGAAGCCGGCGACCACGGTGTCCTCGAAGAGCGCGGGAGCGCCGGTCCCGCGCAGCGTCAGCACCGGCATGGTGCGGTCGTAGGTCCAGACCCGCCTTCCGGTGTCCGCGTCGAGCCCGAAGAGCTTCCCGTCCCCGGTTCGCACCACCACCATCCCCTGGGCGACGAGCGGCGGCGCGAGCACTTCGCTCGAAACAGTGGCCCGCCACTGCGGCGCGCCGTCTTCCGCGGAGAGCGCGATGACCTCCCCATCGATCGTGCCCACCACCACCAGGCCGTCGCCGGCACCGGGGCCGCCGGACAGGGACGCATCGGTCTCGGTGCGCCACACCCGGTCGCCGTTCCGGACATCGCAGGCGGCGACATCGCCCTCGTGTCCGGCCGCGAACACCCGGCCGCCGGCATGTACGGGGCGCAGCTTCAGGAAGTGGTCGTCGACGCCGGAGCCGACCCGGCATCGCCAGCGCAGCTCGACTTCCGCGGTGGCCTCGAATTCGACCAGCTCGGCCGGCTCGAGGGCGTGGTCCTCTCCGCCTGCGAGCCGGTCGGTCAACCCGCATCCCACCGGACCCACGGCGAGGAGTCCGAGGACGAGGAAGGTGACCCGTCTGCCGGCGTTCATCGACCGGGCCCCGGCCTCAGGGGACTCGCAGGTGCCCGAGATCGTCGAGCTTCATCCGGACCCGGGCGCGGGCGGTGGGCAGTGCCCGCTCCCCGGCGAGCACGTCCCGGTAGGCGCTGCGCGCCTCTTCCGGAGATCCCCGGGCGAGGAGGACGTCGCCTCGAAGCTCGCCCGCCACCGCTTCGAAGGCGTCCGAGCCCACCCGGTCGAGGGCGGCGAGCGCCGCCTGGGGGTCCTCCTCGTCCAGCAGTATCCGGGCGAGCCGGATGCGCGCGAGATCCCGATATCCGTCGCGCGGGGCGTTCTCCTCGATCCACGCGAGACGGCTCCTCGCCTCGGCCGACTCCCCTTGCGCCGCCGCGCTCGCGGACGCGACGAAGGCGGCGAGGGTGGCGTAGCCGCTCCGGGGGAACTCCTCGAGGAGGAGGGCAGCCCGGGTGCGCGCCTCGCCGTGCCGGCCCGCCTCCGCCGCTTCGGCGACTTGCGCATACATCTCCGAAGCCGCTTCGGCGCGGCGCTCCTGGTGGCCCTGCCAGGCATTCCATCCGACGATGCCGCCGAGGCCGAGCACGACGCCCGCGACGATGCTTCGGCCGTTCTCCTTCCACCACGACTTGAGCTTTGCTACGTCTTCGTCATCCGCCATGGTGTCTTCAACCGTTCAGGAACTCCGGGAGCGCGCTCTGGCGCATCGATACCTGCGCGCTCGTCTCGCGCAGGGCCTTCACGCCGATGCGGGACTCGCGCACTTCCTCGTCGCCGAGGATCAGCGCGTAGCGCGCGCCGCTGCGATCGGCCCTCCTGAGCTTCGCCTTGAAGCTGCCCTCGGCCGCGTCCACGGCGAGCGACAGCGAGTCGATGTGGTCGCGCAGGGTCTCGGCGACGCGGTGGGCTGCACGCTGCGCCTCCTCTCCCACCGCGACGAGGTAGGCGTCGGGCCGCGGGGGGACAGGGGCGAGCGCCTGTTCATCGAGGAGGGAGACGACGCGCTCGAGCCCCATCGCGAAGCCGGTGGCGGGTGCGCTCCGCCCGCCGATGTCTTCGATCAGCCGGTCGTAGCGCCCGCCGCCGCACACCGCGTTCTGCGCCCCGAGCTCCCCAGTCTGCCACTCGAAGACGGGGCCGGTGTAGTAGTCGAGTCCACGCACCAGGCGCGGGTTCAGTCGCCAAGTCACTCCCGCACGGTCGAGCATGGTCGCGAGCCCCTGCAGGTGGGCCGCGCTCGCGTCGTCCAGCCAGTCGGTGATCCGCGGCGCGTTCTCGATGAGCTCCTGCATCGCCGGGTGCTTGGAGTCGAGGATCCGCAGGGGGTTGGTGTCGAGCCGTCGCTCGCTGTCCTCGTCGAGGCGGTTCCGGTGGGCGGCGAAGTAGCGGACCAGCGCCTCCCGGTAGCGCGCCTGGGAGGGACGCGACCCGAGCGAGTTGAGCTCGAGGCGCAGGCGCTCGAGGCCCAGGCGGCGCCACAGCCGGGCGCAGAGGAGGATCAGCTCGGCGTCCACGTCGGGGCCGGGAAAGCCGAGCGCTTCCACGTCGAGCTGGTGAAACTGCCGATAGCGTCCCTTCTGCGGCTTCTCGTAGCGGAACATCGGACCGATGGTCCAGATGCGCTGGCCGCCACCGCGCAGCCATCCGTGCTCGACCGCGGCGCGCACGCAGCTCGCGGTGCACTCCGGGCGCAGGCTCAGGCTGTCGCCGTTGCGGTCGGCGAAGGTGTACATCTCCTTCTCGACGATATCGGTGGCCTCGCCGACCGAGCGGCGAAAGAGCTCGGTGCGCTCCACCAGCGGCGGGCGCACCTCCCGGTAGCCGTAGACACGCAGCACCTCGCGCGCCGTCTCCTCGACGAAGTGCCAGGTCGCGCTCTCCTGCGGGGAGATGTCGTTCATCCCCCGCACGCCCCGGATCCGGTTCATGGGGTCTGCCCGCCGGTGGTCGGGGTCATCCGCCGGCCGAGGCCGGCTCCGTCCCGTCCTCTGCTTCGGACTCGATGACGCCGGTCGGCTCGGGCGGTGGGATCCGAAACACCTCCGGCGGGTCGCCGCCGACGGAGAAGCGGGCCACGCCCCGGGTGACGAAGGAGGCGAACTCGACCGGAGTCCCGTTGTAGCGCACCTCGACCCCCTCCGAGTTGCCCATGACGACCCGGACCGGTCCTTGCCCGCTCAGGCTCACGCGCTCGCCGGCCCGGGCCAGGCCGTAGAAGAGCCGGTCGTCCGCCCTGTCGTAGACCTCCAGCCAGCATTCGTCGACGAAGCTCATGTCGATCCGGTCGGCGGGGCCGCTTGCCTCGGGGAGTGCCGCTTCGCCGGCGGGGAGCGGGGGCGGAGCGAGCGCCACCGGCGACTCGGGGGATACCTCGCTCGCGCCGCCTTCCTCGCTCGCGCCGCCTTCCTCGCTCGGGACCGGCGCTGCGCTCCCTTCGGGGCCGGCCTCCGGCGCCGCTTCCGCTGCGGCCCCGAGTGCGTCTTCCTCGGCGGCGGATGCGGCCGTCCCGTTCGGAGCGAGGGCCGACCCGGCCCCTGCCCCCTCTGCCGCATCGCTCTCCGCCCCGGGGGTCGCGGCTTCGCCGGCGGGGGACGCGAGCGCTTGCGTGGCGGTCGCCGGTGCCTCCTCCGGAGGGACCGCCGTCTCCGGCGCCGGCGCCACCGTCTCCCCCCCGGGGGCGGAGACTTCGGGGACGGATGCAACGGGTTCCGAGGTCGCGGCGACGAGCTGCTCCCCGGAGACCGCCGTATCGTCGTCGAACCCGGTGAAGTCCTGGCTTCTCCACCACAGCACCACCAGCACCGCCAGCGCCGCGATCACGATGTAGGTGACGATGCGGATGGGGAAGTCGCCGCTGCGCATCTGCGACCTGAGGGAGATGTCCGCAACGAGCGAAGGAGGGGCAAAGTCCCGCTGTTCGAAGGCCTGGATAATCGGCTCCGGGACGATGTCGAGGAGGCGGGCGTAGCCGCGCAGGTATCCCCGTATGAAGGTCGGCGCCGGCAACGCGTCGTAGTCGTCCGCTTCGAGCGCTACTATGACGTTGCTGTCGAGGCGCATGTGGGTCGAGATCTCGTGTACCGACATCCCGGCCGCCTCGCGGGCGGTGCGCAGTTGATCGCCGGGGCTCGGGAGGACCGGCAAGGGTGCGACGTCGTCGAGGTCGTGCGGCGGGTTCGATGCGCTCATGGCGTCGCAGTCCGGCCCGTGGCGCCGGACTGCTCCAGGCCGCGGAGGCGGCGCATGCGCCGGCTCTTCGGGAGTACGCGGCCGGCCAGTTGCCCGCAGGCGGCATCGATGTCCGCGCCCCGGGTCTTGCGGGTAATGGTCATGAGGTCGCCCGCGAGCAGGACCTCGCGGAACGCCTCGATCGCTTCGGGCCGGGAGCATCGATAGCCCGCCCCGGGGAAGGGGTTGAAGGGAATGAGGTTCACCTTGGCCGGTATGCCCCGCAGCCGCTGGACCAGGCGCCGGGCGTGTCCGGGAGAGTCGTTGGTGCGATCGAGCATCACGTACTCGAAAGTGATCCTCTCCCGGGGGAGGGCGAGCACGTACTCCCGGCAGGCCTCGAGCACTTCCCCGAGCGGCCAGGTGCGGTTCAGCGGCACCAGCACGTCGCGCAGCGCGTCATCGGGCGCGTGCAGGGAGACCGCGAGGCTCACCGGGCAGCGCTCCTTCAGCGCGCGGATGCCGGGCACTACTCCCGCCGTGCTCAGGGTGACGCGCTTGCGGGCGAGGCCGAAGGCGCAATCGTCCAGCATGATCTCGAGGGCGCCCGCGACGTGGTCGAAGTTGAGCAGCGGCTCGCCCATGCCCATGAACACCACGTTGGTGATCGGGGGCAGCGACGCCGGCGCGTCCCCGAGCCGTTCGCGGGCGGCGTAGAGCTGGCCGACGATCTCCGCGGTGCTCAGGTTCCGGTTGAAGCCTTGGCGGGCGGTGGCGCAGAAGGAGCAGTTGAGCGCACATCCGACCTGCGAGGAGACGCACAGAGTGCCGCGGGGAGGGTCCGGGATGTACACCGACTCCACCGCGTTGCTCTCGTCGAGGTCGAAGAGCCACTTGCGGGTCCCGTCCTCCGACACCGTCTCGTGCCGGATCCGGGGAGGGCGCACGTCGAAGTGCCGGGACAGCTCCGCCCGCAGGTCCTTGCGCAGGTCGGTCATCAACGCGAAGTCGCTGACCTCCCGATGGTAGATCCACTTCATGATCTGGCCGGCGCGGTAGGGGGCGGCGCCCAGCGCCGCCAGCGACCGTTCCCAGTCGCGGCGGCTCGCGCCGAGCTGCTCCGGCCGCGGCGCGGGCGCTCCGGAGCGAAGCATCGGGACGGGTGCGGCTTTCATCGCTGCGGACCTCAGCGGGTGCGGGGACAGATCTCTCCGGGACCGAAGAAGAAGGCGATCTCCGCTGCCGCGGTCTCGGGCGCGTCGGAACCGTGCACCGCGTTCTCGGTGATCTCGGATGCGAAGTCCGCCCGCAGGGTGCCGGGGGCGGCCTCGGCCGGGTTGGTGGCGCCCATCACCTCCCGGTTGCGTTCGACCGCGTCCTCACCCTCGAGGACCTGGACCATGATCGGCCCGGAGATCATGAAGTCGATCAGCTCTCCGAAGAAGGGCCGTTCACGGTGCACCGCGTAGAACGCCTCGGCACGGTCACGGGTGAGATGCAGCATCCGGGCCGCGACGACGCGCAGCCCCGCCCGCTCGAAGCGCGAGTAGATCGCGCCGATGAGGTCCCTCGCCACCGCGTCGGGCTTGATGATGGACAGGGTCTGCTCTGTCGCCATGAGTCGTTGTCTCCGGCCCGTGCGGGCAGGCCGGGCCGAGAAGGGAGGGCGGTGCCGCGCCGGGCGAATGGGGCGGGACGGAGCTCAGATGCCGAAGCTCTCTCCGCAGCCGCAGAGGCTCCTGACGTTGGGATTGTCGTAGCGGAATCCCTCGTTCAAGCCGTCCTGCGCGAAGTCGATCGTCATTCCGTCCAGGTAGGGGAGGCTCTTCGAGGCGACGACGACCTTGACCCCCCGGTCTTCGAAGACCGCGTCATCGCCTTGCACCGCGTCCGCGAGCGCGACCACGTAGGCGAAGCCCGAACAACCGGTCTTCTTCACGCCGATCCGCATCCCGACGCCACCCTCCTTCGACAGGAAGCGCTTGATCCGGTCCGCGGCCGATTCGCTCAAGCTTATCGCCATGTCGCCTGGCCTCCATGGTTGCACTTTTCTGCGCGGGAAGAGGCGCGCGATCCGCCTCGCGGGGACCCGGTGGCGCACCGGAGCCGGCGGCTCCCCCGTTTGCGAGCGCCGGCAGGATGTGGAGCGGGCATGCTTCGTTTCACCCTTCCGCGTGGGCCTGAACGCTGACCTCGACCCTCGCCCCGTCCTGCCGCCGGGCGACCTCGCGCACTCGGCGGCGCTCGACAAGGGTGGCGAGGTCGATCTCGCTCAGGAAGCGATGGATCTGCTGGCTGAGATCCTGCCACAGATCGTGGGTGAGGCAGCGCTCTTCGCCTTGGCAGTTCTCGAGGCCGCCGCAGCGGGTGGCGTCGACGGGCTCGTCGACTGCACAGATGACGTCCACCACCGCGATGTCTCCGGCCTCGCGTCCGAGGCGATAGCCACCTCCGGGGCCGCGCGAGCTGCTCACCAGACCGCAGCGGCGAAGGCGGGCGAAGAGCTGCTCGAGGTAGGGGAGCGATATGCCCTGACGCTCGGCGATGTCCGAGAGCGTGATCGGGTCACGATCCTCGTGAAGCGCCAGATCGAGCATCGCGGTAACCGCGTATCGCCCCTTTGTCGTCAGTCTCATAGCCGAAGGCCGCCTGGCTCGCGAGTAACCGACAGAGGGTACGAATCGCCGGGTTGCAGTCAAGTTTCGCTACGGAGGGTCGAGGCTGATCGCTTCTCCTGCCGTGTGCCCCGCACCGTCTGCCGGGGTCCCTGATGCCCGTCCGGATCGCAGCACGACATGACCCTGCAGGTCGGCGCAGGGCGGGGCCGGTCATCCCGCTTTACAACCTCGGGCCGCTGCGATGGTGGTCTGTCGCGGTAG
>CAYFYD010000128.1:0-9271 GCA_964347195.1 uncultured Ectothiorhodospiraceae bacterium | reverse complement strand
ACCCGGGAGGAGGCTCTACCTGGCCGCTTCATTCCGGCGGGAGCGCGATGGTGGCGACGAGCCGACCGAACCCGATGGCGACAGGCTTGCGCGGGAGTGACGACTATGGAGGGGTCAGCGGCTGTCGTGGGAGTAACGTGACTCGCACATTGCCCGTCATTCCCGCGGAAGCGGGAATCCATTCCGGCCAACGAACCCCGAAACCCGAGTGCATGAATCGGAGCACCCGGGAGGAGGCTCTACCTGGCCGCTTCATTCCGGCGGGAGCGCGATGGTGGCAACGTGCCGCCGGTTTCCCGTCATTCCCGCGGAAGCGGGAATCCATTCCGGCCAACGAATCCCGAAACCCGAGTGCGTGAATCGGAGCACCCGGGAGGAGGCTCTACTTGGCCGCTTCATTCCGGCGGGCGCAGCACCACCTGCGGCTGGTGACGGTGCAGACAGGGATTCGTCCCGGACTGCTCACTCCGGCGGGAGAAGCACCACCGCCTCTGCCGGCCACCTCAGCCACAGGGCGTCCGACTCCGCGGCATGCGCGCTGTGCAGCAGGGGCAGGACATTCTGGCTCGCCACCGACATCGGAGCGCCGAGTCCGGGGACGTCGACGCGAAGGTGGCTGCGGTCTCCGAGGTAGGAGGCCGCGGCCACTCTTCCGCGGACCATGTTGACGAGGCCCTCGGGCTTCTCCCGGCTGACCGCGATCTTCTCCGGCCTGATCGCGATGAGCACCCGAGTGCCCCGGTGCAAGGGATGCTCGCTCACCGCACTCACTCGGCCCAGGGGGCCCGCACTGGCGGTGACCGTGCCCCGGTCCACCCCCTCCACCTCGCCTCCGACGAAGTTCATGGTCCCTATGAAGTCCGCGACCTCGCGGGACACCGGCCGCTCGTAGAGGCGCTCCGGCGTATCCACCTGCAGCACCCTGCCCTCGGACATCACCGCGATGCGGTCCGACATCGACAGGGCTTCTTCCTGATCGTGGGTCACGAAGACGAAGGTGACCCCGACCTCCTGCTGGAGAGCGCGCAGCTCCACCTGCATCTGCTCGCGCAGCCGCTTGTCCAGCGCCCCCAGCGGCTCGTCGAGCAGGAGTACCTTGGGTTGTCTCACCAGGGCCCGGGCGAGCGCCACCCGTTGCCGCTGTCCGCCGGAGAGCTGATCGGAGCGCCGCTCTCCGAAGCCTTCGAGCTTGATCAGCGCGAGCGCGCGCTCGATCACCGCATCGAGCTCGGCCCTGGGAAGCTTCTGCCGGCGCAGACCGTAGGCCAGGTTCTGCCGCACGTTCAGATGCGGAAAGATCGCGTAGCTCTGAAACACCATGTTCACCGGGCGCCGGTTCGCCGGCACCGCCGACATCGCCTGGCCGTCGATGAACACCTCTCCTTCCGTGGGGGACTCGAATCCCGCGAGGATCCGAAGCAGGGTCGTCTTGCCGCACCCGGAAGGCCCGAGAAGCGCGAAGAACTCCCCTTCGCTCACTTCGATGTCGACCGAACGGAGCGCGTTCACCCGGCCGAAGCGCTTGGTGACGCCGCGCATCGCGATGAAGTCCCGCTTTCTCCTCATCACACCCCCAGTCCGCCCTGTCGTGCGCTGCGGAGATTGCGTCTGCGGAGGTACTCCGCCGCCGCAATCACCAGAGTGGAGGCCGCCAGGATGCAGGAGCCGAGCGCCAGCACGTTGGGCAGCTTCTGGGAGAGCCGGAGCTGAGAGAAGATGAAGATCGGCAGGGTCGCCTCCTTGCCGGTCAGGAAGAACGCGATCAGGAACTCGTCGAAGGAGAGGGTGAAGGTGAGCAGGAGGCTCGCGACGACCCCCGGAAGCGCGAGAGGAAAGGTGATCCGCCAGAACGTCGACCACGCGCCCTCTCCGAGGTCCATCGACGCCTCCTCCAGGTCCCGGTCGAGTCCTTCGAGCCGCGAGATCATCACCATCATGGAGAAGGGAATGGCGATCATGATGTGCCCGAGCCCTACCGTGAACAGGGAGGGCTCCACCCCCAGGCGATTGAGGAGAACGAGCAGCGAGATGCCGAGAATGATGCCGGGTATGACGAAGGGAATCATGATGAAAGCCACGATGGGCGCCTTCCCGCGCAGGTTGTAGCCGGTCACCGCCTTGGCGGCCAGAGTGCCGAAGATCGTGCTGATGACCGCGACCGCGCTCGCGACCTTCAGACTGTTCATCAATGAGCGCACCAGCGCGTCCTGGGCGATCATCGCCTCGTACCACTGCAGGGTGAAACCCTTCAGGGGAAAGGCTATGTAGATCGAGTCGTTGAACGAGAACAGGGGAATGAGCAGGATCGGCAGGTACAGGAAGCCGAGATAGGCCACGCCGTAGACGATCAGCCCGTCGATGCCCTTGCTCCGCTCCACGTGCTCAGCGCTGCCGCATTTTCCGGACGAACCAGAGGGTCACGACGATCAACAACGTGATGGTGGTCATGGAGATCACGGCGAGCGCCGCCCCCATGGGCCAGTTGTTGCCGCGGCCGAACATCGTCTGGATGATGTTGCCGATCATGATGCCGTTGGTGCCGCCCACCAGGCGCGGGGTCACGTAGTCACCCACCGTGGGAATGAAGACGAAGAGGAAAGCCGCGATGACCCCCGGCATCGAAAGGGGCAGGGTGACTCCGAAGAAACGGGCGACGGGACCGTCACCGAGGTCGGTCGCCGCCTCGAGCAGGGAGCGGTCGATCTTCTCGAGCGACACGTATATCGGCAGGATGGCGAAGGCCGCCCAAGCGTGGGTGAGGGTCACCACGAGCGAGAAACGGTTGTAGAGGAGGAACTGCAGGGGCTCGGATATGAGGTCGAGACTCATGAGCCCCGAATTGATCACCCCCTGATAGCCCAAGGTGATCTTCCAGGCGAACACCCGCAGGAGGAAGCTGGTCCAGAAGGGGACGGTGATCAGGATGAGCCACATGATCTTCGCCCGCTTGATGCGAAAGGCGAGGCAGTACGCCATCGGATAGGCGAGCAGCACGGTGGCGGTGGCAACGCAGAGCGAGGTGCCGATGGAAGTGGCGAGCAGCTTCGAGTAGATGATCCGCCCGAAGAAAGCGAGATAGTTGTCGAAAGAGAACGCGGGGGCGAAGAAGAGTCCGTCCTGCTTCCAGAAGCTCAGGGTGAAGAGGATCCCCAGGGGCACCACCAGGAACAGGAACATCACGAACAGGGTCGGCGAGAGCAGCGCGTAACCGCGCATCTGTGCGCTGCGCAGGAAGCGCCGCCTCATCCGCTCCCACAGGAGGAGAGAGCGCCCGCGCTTCGTGCCCGGGCGCGTCTCTCGCGGCAGACTCATGGTGCCTCCGCTCTCGTGCGCTTCGCCCCGGTGGGCCGGCGTGGCGACGCGAACCCGCCCCGCACGCCCTCGCTTCTACAACCCGGCCCTGACCTCTTCGTACATCGCCTGGAGCTCCGGCTCGTTCTGAATGGTGGCCTGGAAGATCCCCGAAGCGATGTAGCCGGGAATGTCGTCCGGCGGCAGCCCGCGGGTGGCGAGCTCCTCGGCCGAGAACTGCGCGAACGCCTTGATGTTGGAGTGCCCCATGCCGAACTCCTCGATCCAGTACGCGCCGGTCTCGGGGGAGAGGTACGCGTTGATGAGATCGTAGGCGCGCTCCTCCATCTCCGGCGCGACGAAGTCGAACAACACGAGCCCGCAGGTCCAGGTCATGGCGCCCTCCTTGGGGTTCATGAACTGCACCGGCAGGCCCTGCTTGATGAGCTTGGTGGGGGTGTCGTTCCAGGAGGCGGCCGCCACCAGCTCTCCGGACGCCAGACCCTGCTCCCAGGAGGTCAGGTCGTTGGTGTAGAAGCGCAGCAGCGGACGCTGCTCGCGCATGAGCTCCCGAACCCTCTCGACCTCCTCGCTCGTCATGTCGAAGGGGTCCTTGGCGCCGGAATAGATGGCGGCGACCATGACGCCGTCGATGAGGCTGTCGATCATGGACAGACGACCGGCGTACTTCGGGTCCCACAGGATGCCCCAAGTATGGGCTTCCTCGGGAATGTACTCGGGGGCGATGTCGGTACGGAAAGTCACCGAAGTGAGGCCCCACCAGCCGGTGACCATGAGACGCTGGCCGTCGATGAACGTGTCGGGGACTTCCTTCAGTACGTCGATGACATCGTCCCAATGCTCCAGGCGGCTGGTGTCGATGGGCTTGAGGAAACCCAGCTCGTGCCATTTCCTGATCTTGTAGGAGCAGGGCATGCCCACATCGGGGTGAAAGCCGGCCCGGATCTTGGCTTCCGCCTCCTCCTCGTCGCCCCAGAGCGAGAAGTTGGGCTCCTCGCCGTACTTCCGGAGGTACTCCCCGTACATCTCGGGCACTTCGTAGCCTCCCCACGTGTACACGGTGGGGTGGTCCTCGGCCGCGGCGAGCGCCGGCCGCGACGCCAGTGGCGCCGCCACCAGGGCGAGGCCGACCGAAGCCAGCCCCCGGTGGAAGTCGCGCCGGCTCAAGCGGCCGAGCTTCATGTCGTCGATGAACCTCTGAACGTCTCGTCTGGATTGCATGACTCAAGCTCCTCGGGGTCGGATGGGGCTGGTCCGGGGAAGCGCCGGCGCGCCTTCCCTCTCTACGGATGCCATCGTTCGCCGGTGTTCTACCAGATGGGGAAAGCGAAAGACAGGATCGCCTGCCCCTTCCCGCCTCGGGCTCCGGGGAACGAGTCCCCGGCCGGACTCAGTTCACCACCAAGTCCAGGGGCATTTTCGACAGGGACTCCGCCCCGGTCCTGGTAACGATGTAGGACTGGCCCGGCGCCATCGCGAGGCCGCGGCGCTCGTCCATCAACACGGTGTGGATGAAGAACACCATCCCCGCCTCGATGACTACCGGATTGCCGTGATAGAACATCGGCCAGTCCATCCACGACGGCGGATAGGTGGTGCCCATCGAGTACCCGGTGGCGCTGAAGCGGGCATCGCGGAAACCGGCGCCATCGAGCACGCGGGCGTAAGCGTCGAAGACCTCCCCCACCGCGTTGCCGGGCTTCAGCGCCTCCGCCGAGGCGTGGTGGGCTTCGATGCAGTACTCGTACATGTCGAGGTGGCGTTTCTTCGGGCGGCCGGTGAGGATGGTGCGCATCATCGCGGCGTGGTAGCGCCGGTACGAGCCCGCCCACTCGATGGTGAGCTGGTCGTTCTCGCCCAGGGTGCCTCTTCCCGCGAAGTAGCGGCCGAGCAGCGCGCGCCTTCCCGAACCGATGATGAACTCGTTGCCGGAGTAGTCGCCGTCGCCCCGGAACACCGCGCCCTGCATCGCGGCGAGGATGTCGCCTTCGAAGGCGCCGGCCACCGCGAGGCGGTTCGCCTCCACCAGCGCCGCGTCGGCGAGCTCCGCCGCGCGGCGCACGTAGGCGAGCTCCGCCGGGCTCTTGCGGACCCGCAGGCGGGTGACGAGGTCCGAGGCGTCCTCGAGACGGCAGAAGCCGTGCAAGGTGGCGGTGAGCTGTGCGTGGATCTGGCCGGTGAGCCCGTAGGCGTCGAGCTCGATGCCGAGCCGCGCGCCCTTCGCGCCGTGCTCGGCGAGGATGTCGCGCAGGTCCATCGTGGGGTCCGCGTCGGGCAGGTTGGTCCACTCCCTGATGTCCTCGATGATCGAGGTCTGGCGGGCGACGAGGACGTCCGGCCGGCGGGTGAGGAGGGTCAGTGCCCCGTCCGTGCCGAGGAAGAGGCACTGGAAGAAGCAGTAGCCGAAGGTGTCGTACCCGGTCAGGTAGTACATGCTCTCCTGACGAAACATGAGCAGTCCGTCGAGGCCCCGCACCTTCATCGCGCGGCAGGCGCGACGGCGGCGACGCTCGAGCTCGGCCGGAGTGAAGTGGATCGGCATCTCGAATCTCCTCGCTTTCCGTTCAGCCCCCGTCGACCAGGACGTCCAGCAGGTACGGACCTCCCGACGCGAACGCGGCCTCGACGGCGGGGATCACCTCCTCCGCCTTCTCCACCCGTCTCCCCGGCACCCTGAACCCGGCGGCGGCGGAGACGAAGTCGACCCGGGGATCGTCGAGGTCGAGGTAAGGGTAGCCGCGGTCCGGCCGGATGCCGGACATCTGGCGATAGTGGTCCATGTTGAGCTTGAGCACCCGGTAGGTGCCGTTGTCGAGGATCAGGAAGACGATGTTCAGGCGACGATGGGCGGCGGTCCACAGGGCCTGGATGGTGTAGAGCGCCGAGCCGTCGCCGGATATCGCGAGCACCGGGCGCGAGGGCTCGGCGAGCTTGAGCGCGACCGCGCTCGGCAGACCCTGGCCGATACCGCCGCCGCGCGGGCCCAGCAGCGCGTTGCGGTCCCTGAAATCGAGGGTGCGCAGCACGTCCGGGCTCCCGGTTATCGCCTCGCTCGCGACCGCGACATCGTGCGGGAGCACCTTCGCAAGCTCCGCCATCAGGGTGGCCGTGGACATCGGGAGGTTGCCTCCACGCGCCGCGGCCCGGGCGCGCTGCTTCTCCCGACTGGCCTCCTTCCTGCGTGCGTGCTGGTCCCGGCGCGCACGGATCCGCGCCACGCGCTCGTGCGAGCCCGCGATCTCGCTGTCGAGATGGCGGGTCAGCGCGCGAAGGGAGTACTTCAGATTTCCGACGAGGCCGCAGTCGACGCGGTAGTTGCGTCCGATGCTGGCGCCGCTCTCTTCGAGCTGGATGATCCGCGCCTTCTCGGGGAAGGGACTGTCGTCGACGAACCACACCTCCTCGAAGAAGCGGCCGCCGGCCAGCACGATCGCGTCCGCATTGCCCATGCGGGCCCGGATCGCGCTCTGGTCGCGCGCCATGCGGTCGCGGAACTGCGGGTGCTGGTTGGGGAAGTTGAGGCGGGCGGGGAGCACATCGGCGTAAACGGTGGCTCCCGTCGCCTCCGCGAGCGCCACCGCCTCCGCCACCGCGTCGGCCCGTGCGACCCCGTCGCCGTATACGATCACCGGCTCGCGCGCCGCACGCAGGATCTCCGCCGCTTCGGCGAGCCCGCGGGCGTCGGCCATGGGACGGCCGAAGAGCCTCGAGGCGGGCATCGGCGGGTGCTCGGTACGCTGCTCCATCACGTTCAGGGGCAGTGACACGAACACTGGCCCGGAAGGCGCTTCGCGCGCGGTCTTGAAGGCGCGGCTGAGGATGAGAGGCAGCTCGCCGGCGCTCTGGGCCTCCACCGACCACTTGGTGAGCGGTGCCGCCATCGCGACCAGATCGTGGCCGAGCATCGGCTTGCGCAGTCGTAGGCGAGTGTCCTGCTGCCCCGCCGTCACCAGCAGGGGCGTATCGCCCTGCCAGGCGTTGTAGACCGAACCGAGCCCGTTGCCGAGCCCGGGCGCGACGTGAAGGTTGACCACTCCCACGCTGCCGGTCGCGAGCGCGTAGGCGTCGGCCATGGAGACCGCCACCCCTTCGTGCAGGCAGAGCACGTAGTCGAGGTCCGGGTAGTCGTGGAGGCTGTCGATGACGGGAAGCTCGGTGGTACCCGGGTTGCCGAAGATGTACCGGACCCCCTCCGCCACCAAGGTCTCCATGAATATCTGCTTGCCGGAATAGCTCAACGGGGTCTCCTCGATGCCGGGATGCGGCCGCGGGCGGTCGCGGTCATGAAACGGGCGGCGGAATCACCGGGAGCACGATGCGCGATGCACGGGTCCCGCCGCGCAGAACGCTCACTTCCGGCGCGGGATCGAGCACCGGGGTGGCGAAGGTGTCCTTGTCCGCGCAGGTGATGGTGACGCGGATGCGGTGCCCCGCCCGGAACACGAAGGAGGTGGGCTGGAGGTCGAAGCAGAGCTCGGCGGGCTCGCCGGGCACCAGCGGCATCACGTCCCCGGCGTAGCTGCGGTGGTAGGGGAGCCCCATGCGGTCGTAGGGCGGAGGCGAGAGGCGGCGGTGCGAGGCCCGCAACTGTCCTTCCGTCACGTAGACGGAGCGCCCCTCGGGCTCGATGTCCTCGAGGTAGACGAAGAAGTCGCCGTCGTCCGCGCTCGAAGTCACCCACAAGTGCACGACCGGGTGGCCGGTCACTTCCAGGGGCCGGTCGAGCGCTGCGGTGGTGTAGGTGAGCCCCTTTGCGTCGTTCCCGCGCATGTCGGGATAGGGGAACACGCCGAGGGGCTTAGGCGACTCGGTGACGGTGCCGCCGCCCGCGGTCCAGGTCCAGCGGTTGTCGATCCCCGCCGATGCGGTGTAGTCGACGAAGGTCGAGTCCCGCCCCTCGGGACCCGGTCCGCCCTCCACGAGCAGGCCGTCGTTGACGGAGTCGACGCTGCCGGAGGGTCCGGCATGGAAGTGGAACCCGCTGCGCCGCTCGCTCGGCAGCGGCCACGTGTCGCTGGCCCGCCACTCCTCTCCCTGCGCTGCGTTCAGGGTCCAGTAGTGGAGCGCCGCCTCCTCGAGCACCCCGTTGTCGATTCCCTTCAGCCAGTGGTCGAACCAGCGCAGATACTCCGCCGGCATGTCGAGCCCCGCAAGCCCGCCGTGGAACCAGGGTCCCATGACCAGCTTCTGTCGGTTCGGATAGTTGCGGAACCACAGCATGGTGTCCCGGGCGAAGCCGTCGAACCATCCGCCGAGGTGGTACGCCGGCACGCCGGAGCGCTCGATCTCGGCCAGGCGCGGATAGAGGCTGCGCTGCTCGTGGTAGCACGCTCCCGTGTGCGCGTCGACACTGTCGCGGAAGGGCAGCGCCGACCCGATGGCGTGGCCGTTCACGCTCGCCCGGTGCGCGGCGGTGGCTTCCGCGAGCAGCCGGCCGTCGTGGTCCTCGTCGACCGGCACCACGGGGCCCGCCGGGCCGCCGCCGGAAGGGGCGGCGCCCCCGTACTCGACCGGGGTATAGGGAACGGGAGCTGCGTGACCGGTGGCGTTGCGCTTTACGACTTCCCGCCAGTCCGGGGGCAGAGCGGCGCTGCGGTCCGCCGCCTCCACGAAGCCCGCCCAGGAGTAGACCGGCCAGTCGAGGAAGATCCCGCCCGGATAGATGAAGTCGTACTCGTCGATCCACGCGACCCCGGGGAAGATGCACCCGAGGTGGGGCGGCGACTGCGAGGCGTTGAAGTACTGGGTGATGCCGAGGTAGGAGCGGCGCGCCATGCCGACCCGGCCGTTGCACCAGGGCTGCGCCGCGAACCACTCGGTGACATCGAAGGCGTCTCCCGCCTCCTCGGGCGGAAACCACCCGTGCTTGCTCCCGTAGGACGCTCCGGAGCCGCGCACGTCGGCATTCCCGAGCACGTAGCCGTGCTGCATCACGTCGAGCAGGGGAGGATGCTGGTGG